>JBGPLJ010000109.1:0-10235 GCA_041486385.1 Steroidobacteraceae bacterium | reverse complement strand
ACAGGCGCTCCTCGAGCTCGCGGTGCACGGTTTGCGTGCCGCAAATGAAACGCACGGACGCCATGCCGTAGCCGTGTTCCAGCAGGGCGGCGCGGGCGGCTTCGACGACTTGCGGGTGATTCGCGAGGCCGAGATAATTGTTCGCGCAAAGATTGATCACTTCGGCGCCGGATTCGAGCCGCACGCGCGCCTCTTGCGGGCTCGCGAGCACGCGTTCGGTCTTGTAGAGTCCCTGCGTGCGCAGCGCCGCCGTGGCGTCGCGCAAGCGGGCGAGAAACGACTCGTCCACCGATGCTCTCCCTGGATTTCAAGGGACGGCGATTATAGCCTTTGGCAATGACGAACTCTGGATCGCCCAACGAGCGGCCGCGTATCGATAGATGGCTGTGGTGCGCGCGCTTCTACAAAAGTCGTGCCCTGGCGAGTGACGCCGTGGCGGGCGGGCGTGTGCATTTGAACGGCGAGCGCGTGAAGCCGGCTCATAGCGTCCGTGCCGGTGATCAGATCGAGATCACCCGGGAGAGCGAATCCTGGACGATTCGGGTGCTGGCGATCCCAGCGCGCCGCGGTTCTGCGAGTGCTGTGGCCCGCTGTTACGAAGAAGCCGCGGACAGCATCGCCCGACGAGAAGCCGGGCGCGCGCAGCGCCGACTCGTGGGCGGGGCGCCGCCGCGGCCACCGGCAAAGCCGGACAAGCGTTCGCGTCGCGCGCTGCTGCGGCTGTTGCGCCAACGTTGACCCCGTGCCGTTGCCTGGATCCGGCATCGCTCAACCCGCAATCGTCATAGCCGGATGCGTTCAACATATAGTCTTCGTCGCACGAGCCTGTGACGGCCTTTGCGGTTCGTCCGCAGGGAGCGCGCTAACTTGTCACGCACAAGAAGAAGCCCGAAGGACACGGACCGGATGAAGAAAGACGTCGTTCTCGAACCCGCCGCCGAAGCGCAAGGATCCCAAGTTTTGAAAACAGGGCGGGAGCGCTCGGGACCTCCTGACTGGGAGCAAGCAGCGCTAGATCGGGTCGCACGGCATGTTGCGGAACTCGATGGCAATCGGCCGGAGCTGCGCGAACTCGGCTGGGAGAGCGGGGCGTTCGAACGCCTCAGGAACGTTCTGAAGCGTTGAGGCGCAACTGCTCGACGGCCGTACTCCCTGCCATGTCGAACGCCACGATCGACCTGCGGTCCAACCGCCTGTTCATCGCGCGCGCGGGTGAACGCCATATCTGGTTTCGAGCGACGGCATCGACCGCGGTTTCACAGCTCATCGACGGCTTCGTCGTGCTCTACATTTCGTTCGTGATCGGACCGCAGCATTGGTCGATCAACCGCTGTCTTGCGGTCGGCACCGTGAACTACTGCTGCAAACTTGCCATGGCGATTCTGCTGATTCCGCTCATCTATATCGGACGCGTGATCATCGAGGGCCATCTAGGCGCCGACGTGGCGCACCGCTTGAAAGAGGAAGCCGCGCAGTAGCCCTATGGGCGCGGTGGCTGATCCCAGGGCGGGCCTTTGAGTTCGACGACATTGCCTTCCGGGTCCGTCACGTAGATCGACGGCCCTTCACCTTGCGCTCCATAGCGCGACTCAACCTGACCCGGTTCGACGCCGTTGGCACGCAGGTGCCGGCTGATTGCCGCGGCGTCGAACGGTTCGACGCTCAGGCAGAAATGATCGAGATTGCGGCCTTCGGCGGCTGGGGCCGCGCCGCCGAGCCTTCCCAACTTCTCATCGACCGGAATCAAATCGATGAGCGAGCTGCCGGCGCGCACCTGATAAAGCCCAACGTCCTTCTGGATCTTCTCGAGCGTGCAACCGATCACGTCGATGTAGAACGCCAGCATCCTGTCGATGTCGCTCACGCGCAGCACCAGGTGATCGATCTGTCGGATTTGGATCATGGGTCGAGCGCCAGGGCAAGGCCGGGCAGGGCAAGTCCCTCGAGTGTTGCGCTCCAGACTTCACCGGCCTGAATGAGCGGCGCGCCAGTCAACGAACCGGTGGTCACGAGTTCGCCCGCGCCGATCGGCGGCGCCTCCTGGCTCTTAAGAACAGCGATCAGGTGCGCAATCGCGGCGAGGGGACTATCCAGCACATTGGATCCGCGGCCGGTCTCGCGGACGCCGCCATTGCATTTTAGCGTCACGGTGAACTGTGCCATGCGCCCGATCAGATCGGGGCCGAGCTCATGCGGACTGCGCGGTTCGCCGATGATCAGCGCTCCGTGCAGCCCGCTGTTGGCGATCGTGTCCGGGGCCTTGAACTTCCATCCCGGGAAGTGCGACTGCACGAGTTCAAAGCAGAGCGCGAGCCAGTCGATGCAAGCGAGAAGCTCCGCCGGATCATCGCTTGTGGGTGGCGCGGCGCTGAAATGCGCGACGATTTCGGGTTCGATGCGCGGTTCCAGAAAGCGCCCGATACTGCAGCGCCCGTGGGCGTTTCGGGAGCGAGCGACGGTTGTGTCGTACACGTACGCCCAGATCGATTCATGCACATCGAACAGCGGCCAGAGATTGCGGTTGCTAAAGCCAATCTTGCGGCCGACCGCGGCCGCGCCCTCCCGCAGCCGCGCCGCGTGAATCCGCCGAGCCACGTCGTAGGCCGCGTCCATATTGAATTCCGGCAGGCGGCTCGTAACCGCCTCGACAGGCTGGCACCGATCCTGCGCAGATTTCAGTTCACTTGCGATGGTCTCGAGATTCATGGGGCGTACTGAACTCGCGCGACTTTACAACGCCGGCGTGTCGGCTACAAAGAAGGTGCGCGGGGTCGAATATTCGGGCAGAAGCAGCATGCTGTGAAACTCGAGGCCTGCCTTGCGCAGCACGTTCATTGAACCCTGATTGTGGGGCGCTGTGATAGCGACTATGCGCTTCAACTGGTGCTGATCCCAGCCGAGCCGCACCACGGCCAATGCGGATTCGGTCGCGTAGCCGTGCGCCGAATAGCGCTCGAGGAACGCAAATCCTATCTCGACATCGTCCATCGACGCGCGCTTCAGGAGCCCCGACATGCCGATGGGCGTGGCACTCTCCTTGAGCTCGACCAGATAGAGGCCGAACCCCAACTGCTCATAGCTCGCGAGCGGACCCGTTCGAATGTATTGCCGGGCATCCTCGATTGTCCGCGCGCCCTTGTCGCCGATGTTGGCGAGAAAAGCGGGCTCGTTCAGGAGCTCCAGGATGAATTGCGCATCGTCCTCTGTCATGCGACGCAGCGTCAGACGTGCCGTTTCACAGATTCTCACTCGCTTAAACGTCCTCAGGGGTCTCGGGCCAGGGTGCCGCCTACCGTAACTCGGGGCACTGCAAATCAACAAGCGCCGGCACTGCTACAATGCGCGCCTGCCCGCAGGGAGTCCGCATGTCCGCCAACTGGCGCTCGAACGAGGCGCAACCGCGCTCCACCGATTTAGAACCCTGGCTGACCGAGTCGGGCCGTAGCATCAATGGCGACTATCTGGTCGACGAGACGCGTCTCGTGCGCGCGCTCCTCGACATTGCGCGCCTCCCTGCCGACCAGTCGAACGCCGCGCGCACACTCGCACGGGAGCTGGTCGAATCCGTGCGCCGCAATCGTTCCGGCAAGAGCGGCATCGATGCGTTCCTGCGTCAGTACGATCTTGGTTCCAAGGAGGGCGTGATTCTCATGTGTCTGGCGGAAGCGCTGCTGCGCATTCCGGACACAGAGACGGCGGACAAGCTGATCGCCGACAAGATTCGCGCGGGCGATTGGGCACGCCACGCCGGCGAAGCGGACTCGCTTTTCGTCAATGCCTCCACCTGGGGTCTGATGCTGACCGGCCGCCTGGTGCGCCCGGATCCTGAGGACGTCAGGGATCCGGCTTCGTTCCTCTCGCGTCTGGCATCGCGCCTCGGCGAGCCGGTCGTGCGCGCCGCCTTGCGGCAGGCCATGCGCATCATGGGACACCAATTTGTCATGGGGCGCACGATCGAGGAGGGTCTCGAGCGCGCCGACAGCAGTCCCGAATATCGTTATTCATTCGACATGCTGGGCGAAGCAGCCTTCACGCGTGCCGATGCCACGCGCTACTTCGATGCCTATGTTGCGGCGATCGATGCGCTCGGACGCTCGCGTCAAGGCATGGCCTTCGATGCATCAGCGCCGAGCATCTCGGTCAAGCTCTCTGCGTTGCATCCGCGTTACGAATACTCACAGCGCCGGCGCGCGCTCGCCGAGCTCACGCCGCAGGTGCAGACGCTTGCGGCGCATGCGCGCGCTGCGGGTGTCGCGCTGACCGTCGACGCCGAGGAGTCCGAGCGTCTCGAGATTTCACTCGAAATCATTGTGTCAGTGCTGCGGTCCCCCGTGGTTGACGGCTGGGGCGGATTCGGGCTCGCGGTGCAGGCCTATCAGAAGCGCGGGCTCGCCGTGCTCAAGTATCTCGAAGCTGCGGCGAGCGCTGCCAGGCGCAAGCTCAACGTGCGGCTCGTCAAAGGAGCTTACTGGGACAGCGAGATCAAGCGCGGCCAGGAGCGGGGCCTCGCGGGCTATCCAGTCTTCACACGCAAGTGCAACACCGATGTTGCGTATCTCGCCTGCGCGCGCTTCATGCTGGAGTCCGCCCCGGCGCTCATTCCGCAATTCGCCACGCATAACGCACATACCGTCGCGACGGTGCTCATCGCTGCCCGCGCGCTGGGGCGGACATTTGAGTTTCAACGGCTGCATGGCATGGGCGAAGAGCTCTTCGCGGAGGTCGTTGGGGCGGAAAAACTGAATGCGGCCTGCCGTGTCTATGCTCCCGTCGGCGCACACGAGGACCTGTTGCCCTATCTCGTCCGGCGGCTGCTCGAGAACGGCTCGAATACTTCGTTCGTGAACCGCATTGTCGACGAGCGCTTACCCGTGGCAGAGGTCGCGGTGGATCCGATCGAGCAGGTGCTGGCCCTTGCCGAAATCCCGCACCCGCGCATCGCGCTGCCGCGGGATTTGTTTGGCCCGCGTCGCGTCAACTCACGCGGCGTCAACTTCGCCGACGGCAACGAACTTGACGCGCTCGCACGCGCCATGACCGAGGTACTCGAACGCGAACAGGCTGCGTGCCCGATCGTCAATGGCGAGCGCCGGCGTGGCATGGCAACGCCGGTCGTCAATCCAGCTAATCTCGGCGATGTTGTTGGTTCCGTCGAAAGCGCGGACGCGACGCTGGCGCGCACGGCAGTTGATATCGCGGCGGCGGCGCAGCCTGACTGGGATGCGCTCGGGGCGGCGGAACGCGCAAACATACTGCGCCGTGCGGCCGACCTCTTCGATGAGGAGATGCCTGGCCTCGTCGCAATCGCAGTACGCGAAGCCGGCAAGACGCTGCCCGACAGCGTGTCCGAAGTGCGTGAGGCCGTCGACTTCCTGCGTTACTACGCCGACCTTGCAGCCGAACGCATGGCGACTCCCGAGCGTTTGCCGGGGCCGACAGGGGAGAGCAATCATCTTGCCATCCACGGGCGCGGCACCTTTGCCTGCATCAGTCCCTGGAATTTTCCCCTGGCGATTTTCACGGGACAGATCGCAGCCGGCCTGGTGGCGGGCAACGCGGTCATAGCGAAGCCTGCCGAACAGACGCCGCTGATGGCGGCTCGCGCCATCGAGCTGCTGCACAGGGCCGGCGTGCCGCCAGCGGTGCTCGCGTTCCTGCCCGGCGATGGCGCTGAAATAGGCGGCGCACTTGTGGCCAACGAGCGTGTCAGCGGTGTTGCATTCACGGGCTCGACGGAAACGGCCCGGCTCATTCATCGGAGTCTCGCGGCGCGCAACGGTGCGATCGCGACACTCATTGCGGAAACCGGCGGACTCAATGCCATGCTGGTCGACAGTTCCGCCCTGCCGGAGCAGGTCGTCGCTGACGTCGTGGTGTCCGCGTTCAACAGCGCAGGCCAGCGCTGTTCGGCTCTGCGCGTACTGTTCCTGCAGGAGGAGGTCGCCGACAAAGTCGAGCGCCTGCTGGCCGGCTACATGGATGAGCTCGTGATCGGAGATCCCGGTTTGCTGTCGACCGACATCGGGCCGGTGATCGACGCGGAGGCACAAGCGCGTCTGGAGACGCACGCGGCCGCGATCGTGCGGGGTGCGAGCTGGCAACATCGCGTGTCGCTCGGGCCGCAAACCGCAGCGGGCTATTTCGTCGCGCCGCTCGCGGTCGAGATCGATTCACTCGATCGACTGGCAGGCGAGGTCTTCGGACCGATTCTGCACATTGTGCGATATGCAGCTCACGCTCTCGATCAAGTGATCGAGGCGATCAACGCGAAGGGCTACGGCCTCACACTCGGCGTGCATACGCGCATCGATGCCAGCGCGCGCTACATCGCGAACCGCGTGCGCGTCGGCAATGTCTACGTCAATCGAAATATGGTCGGCGCCGTGGTCGGCGTGCAGCCATTCGGTGGCTGCGGCCTTTCGGGCACGGGCCCGAAGGCAGGCGGCCCGCACTACCTCGAGCGTTTTGCCACGGAGCGGACGATCACCATCAATACCGCCGCCGTGGGTGGCAACACCAGCCTGCTGTCGCTCGGCGATTGAGTGCCGATGACTCTCAGTATTTTCGACATCTTCAAGATCGGCATCGGTCCCTCGAGCTCGCACACGGTCGGCCCGATGCGTGCGGCACGCGAGTTCGCGCTGGATCTCGAGCGGGCAGGGGAATTGCCGCGCGTGCGCGAGGTGGTCGTCCGTCTTTATGGTTCGCTGGCCCTCACCGGCAAAGGCCACGGTACGGATCGGGCCATCCTGCTTGGCCTGGAAGGCGCGGAGCCCGACAGGATCGATCCCGACGCGGTGGAGGGAATCGTCGCGCGCATTCGATCCACGGAGCAACTGCGGCTCCTGGGCACTCATGCAGTCGTCTTCGATGAGCCCATGCAGCTGCTCTTTCAAAGGAGCGAGATCCTTCCCGGGCACAGCAACGGCATGCGATTCACCGCACTCGATGCCGACAAGCGCGTGATTCGCGACGGCGAGTTCTACTCCGTTGGCGGAGGATTCGTCGAACGTGGGGGCGGATCCGCGAACAGCGCGCCAACGACACCTCCAACCAACGTGCCATTCCCGTTTGGGAGCGGCGCGGAGCTGTTGGAGCGGTGCCGTGAGCACGGACTTGAGATCTTCGAGCTCACCTGGCGCAACGAGCTTGCGTGGCGGAGCGAATCGCAGGTGCGCGCCAGGCTCGAGGAGATATGGACGGTAATGCAGGCGTGTGTCGAACGCGGCTTTCGTCAACAAGGCGTGTTGCCCGGCGTGCTCAAGGTGCGCCGCCGCGCGCCGCGCATGCATCGCATGCTGACGGAGACGAGCGCCGCAGGTCCGCTCGATGTGATGGATTGGGTCAACGCTTTTGCGCTTTCGGTCAACGAAGAAAACGCGGCGGGCGGTCGCGTCGTCACTGCCCCGACGAATGGCGCCGCGGGTATCGTTCCCGCAGTCCTGCATTACTACCGGCGCTTCGAGCGCGGCGCGAATGACGACGGCATCCGGCGTTTCCTGCTCACCGCGAGCGCGATCGGCATGCTCTACAAGGAGAACGCGTCGATCTCGGGAGCGGAGATGGGTTGCCAGGGCGAAGTTGGCGTCGCGTGCTCAATGGCGGCAGCCGGCCTCGTCGCCGCTCTGCACGGAACCAACGAACAGGTTGAAAACGCGGCGGAAATAGGCATGGAGCACAATCTCGGCCTCACCTGCGATCCGATTGCAGGTCTCGTGCAGATTCCCTGCATCGAGCGCAACGCCATGGGCTCGGTCAAGGCGATCAACGCTGCGCGTCTTGCCATGCGTGGCGACGGCACGCACAAGGTTTCACTCGATCAGGTGATCGCCACGATGCGTCAGACCGGCCGCGACATGTCGAGCAACTACAAGGAGACTTCGCAAGGCGGCCTCGCCGTCAACGTTCCGGAGTGTTGAGCGTGCAGGCTTCGGACGCGGCCGCAGAGCCGTTGCCCGCAGTCGGCCCTAGGGCCAGAAAAGGAAACGCCGGCGCGGCGACTCATAGGAAGGATTGAGGCCGCGGCCCGGTTCGACCTGCGACCACTCAGTCACGTCGAACTCCATGGTGCAGGACGCACCGGGTGCGAGTTCATCGATGTCGCGTTCGCCGCAGAGCAGCGCGGCCAGCTCGGTGATCCCCGGATTGTGGCCGAACAGCATGAGGTGTTCGATGCGCGGACCCGTTTCGCGAATCACAATCAGCATGTCCGCCGCGAGGGCGAGATACAGACGCTCGTCGGTGAGCACGCGTCGCAGCGGCAGATTGAGTTCCTTCGCAAAAATGCTCGCGGTGGTATAGGCGCGGACTGCGGGACTCGTAAGCAGAAGATCGGCGCTACGCACCAGCGGCCCCAGCCGTTGCGCCATTTCGCGCGCCTGCTGCTGTCCGCGGCGATTGAGCGGACGCTCGAAGTCGCTGTACTGGCGATTGTCCCAGTCGGCGCGGGCGTGACGAACGATCGTGAGGCGCTTCATTGCGGTCTCGCTAGGGTTGGGTCCTGACCCTGACGCGGCCGTCGTCGACCCGTACGTCGTAAACCTTCACCGGCTCGTAAGCAGGTGGCGTGAGCGCAGCGCCCGACTGCAGAGAAAAGCGCGCGCCGTGGCGCGGGCAGATGATCTCATCGCCCTCGAGCGGTCCGCTGGCGAGTTCCTCGCCGTCGTGTGTACAGATGTTGTCGATCGCGTAGAGCCGCCCAGCGACGTTGGCGACGGCAATCTCCCGGCCACCGACAATGACGACCTGGCAACTGCCGGCAGCGAAATCCGCTGGAGTACCAACGTCGTGCCAGGATTCGCTCATGCCGCGTCTACAGCATTCCGGTCTGCAGCCGGGCGGCATCCGACATCATCGACTGGTGCCAGGGAGGATCGAAGACCAGGTCGACCTGCGCGCCGCGGACGCCCGGAATCCTTTCCACTTTCTCTTTCACGTCGGCCACCAGAATTTCACCCATGCCGCAGCCGGGTGCCGTGACCGTCATCTTGATGCCGACGTCGTACGTCGCGTCGCCGTGCGGCTCAACGTCGCACTCGTAGATAAGACCCAGGTCCACGATGTTGACGGGTATTTCCGGATCGTAGACGGTGCGCATCTGGTCCCACACGACGTTGCGGATGTCTTCGGCCGTCGCGTTCGCGGGAACCTCCGGCGCCGTCAGCACTTACTTGCCGAGTGCATCGGCCTCCTCGCCGGCGATGCGAAAGAGATTGCCGTCCATGTACACCGTGAAGCTGCCGCCGAGCGCCTGCGTGATGTAGCCCACGGCGCCCGCTTTCAGCGTCACGTCGATCCCGGCAGGCACGGCAACCGCGCGAACATCTCGCGAGAGGACCACCGGTTCGTTTTCGCGCGTGCGCATGACCTACTCGGTCTTCACAGTCTGTGGTTTCGATTCGAGCGCGGCGAGCAGCGTGTGCCAGCACAGACTTGCGCACTTCACGCGCGCGGGAAATTCCCGCACGCCCGAGAGCGCGGCAAGCTTGCCGAGATCGCGTGCGGGCACGAAGTCGTGTTGTGTGAGGAGCTTGTGGACCTCCTCGCAGTAGTCGCGCACATCGGTAAGCGCGCGGCCCTTCAGCGCTTCGGTCATGAGCGACGCCGATGCGACCGATATCGCGCACCCGCTGCCTTCGAAAGCGAGGTCGGCGAGCGTGTCGCCCTCGACGTCGACGTAGAGCTTCAGCCGATCGCCACAGAGCGGATTGTGGCCTTCCGCGCTGTGATTCGCCGTCGCGAGCGGGCCGAAATTGCGCGGCCGCCGGTTGTGATCGACGATCACATCGCGATAGAGATCCTTGAGGTCCATCAGGCGAACACCGCGTGCGCGCGTGTGAGGGCCGCGACCAGGCGGTCGACCTCCGCGCGCGTGTTGTAGAAAGCGAACGAAGCGCGCGCTGTCGCCGGCAGGTTGAAGTATTCCATCACCGGCATCGCGCAATGGTGGCCGGTGCGGACGGCGATGCCTTCAGTATCGAGAATGGTGCCGAGATCGTGCGGGTGCACGCCGTCCATGACGAAGGACAGCACGCTCACTTTTTCGTCGGCGGTGCCGATCAGCTTGATGCCGGGCAGCGCTCCGACGCGACGAGTGGCGTAGGCGAGCAGATCGTTCTCGTACGCGGTCAGCGCATCCCAGTCGAGCGCATTGAGGTAGTCGATCGCGGCGCCCAGGCCGATCGCGTCGGCGATGTTCGGCGTGCCCGCCTCGAACTTGTAGGGCAGTGTGTTGT
>JBGPLJ010000108.1:0-10259 GCA_041486385.1 Steroidobacteraceae bacterium | reverse complement strand
TCCGGTGGTCAGCTCGCCAGGGACATACACGGACCAGAACTGCGCGCTCAAGCCACCTTGGCGCAAGCGCGGGATATCCGTATTTCCGGCCGTTGGCTTGCGCAGGTCGAAGGCGACAACGTCGTTCGGCGTCTTCTTGTCGGTGCGAATGGCCCAGGGCAGGTCGTTGTGGCCATCGAAGAGGATCGCACTGGCGAGGAGCTTGTGCGCGTGTTCAAGATCGGCCGCCGTGGGTGGCGACGCGACGGCGAAATTTGCGCAGACGACGGAAAGCAGAATCAGCGCAGCGGTACGTAACGTCATGGTTTTCTCCGGGCTCTCATAGAGAATTGATTCTCTTAATGTAGACTAAGATGACGGCCACGCGAGACAGGAAATCGAGCCACATGACCCGCAAGAGCAACACGCTGGGGAGTCTGATCCGCGATCTGCGGCAGCAGAAGGGCTGGACGCTGCGCCAGATGAGCGAAAAGGTGGGCATCCCCCTCTCGACGCTCGCGAAGGTTGAGCAGAACAAGCTCTCGCTCACCTACGACAAGCTCCAGCAGTTCGCCTCGCGCTTGGGGCTGACGATGGCCGAGTTCCTTGCCCACGAAAAGGCGGGCGATCCATCGAGCAAGATTGTCACTGCGCGTCGCAGCGTCACGGGCACCAAGAACATGGTCAGCGTCGCAACGCCGAACTACGATTACGATTACCTGTGCGCGGATCTCAGGGAAAAGCGCATGGTGCCGATCATCGCGCGCATCCGCGCCCACAGCCTCGAGGAATTCGGCAAGCTCGTCCAGCATCAGGGCGAAGAGTTCGTGTATGTGCTCGAAGGCAGCATCGAGGTCTTCCTGCAGTTCTACACACCGGTGACGCTCAAAGTCGGCGAGGGCGTCTATCTCGACAGCACCATGGGCCACGCGTACGTCGCGAAGGATTGCGAGAGCGCGCTCGTCCTCGCCGTCTGTTCGAGCGAAGACCCCAATCTCGCGAGCGAACTCATCCGCATGGCCGAAGGCGAGTCCTAGGAAGGGGTCAGACCCCCTGGGGTCTGACCCCAGGGGGTCTGACCCCATGCTCGGTCCCCGTTGACAAAGATTCTCTATATGGGACAGTATTCTTCAATAAGGCTCACAATATCTACCACGGCCTTGCAAGAATCAAGGGGGATCTATGACGCGTAACTCAGGCGTGCAACTCGCTTGCGCAGGTTTTCTGGCTGCGGGACTCCTCGCTTCGGCTCTGGCTCCGGCCGCGGAGAGCGCGGGCAGCGGCAGCTCCGGTGCCCTCGACGAAATCGTCGTAACGGCGACGAAGCGCTCGGAGCGCTTGCTCGACGTGCCGCAGTCGGTCACGGTCGTCAACGGCGCCGTTCTCGAGCGCCAGCAGGCGACGAACTTTCAGGACTACCTGAAGCTCGTGCCGGGCCTGCAGCTCACCCAGGACACGCCCGGCGTCGGCCGTCTCGTACTGCGCGGTATCAACACCGGCGGCGTCGCTTCCACCGTAGCCGTATACGTTGACGAGACGCCGTTCGGCTCCAGCACCGGGCTCGTCAACGGCGCCATTCTCGCCGGCGACTTCGATACCTATGACATGCAGCGTATCGAGGTGCTGCGCGGCCCGCAGGGCACGCTCTACGGTGCCAGTTCTCTTGGCGGCGTGCTGAAGTTCGTCACGCACGACCCGCAAACGGATCACTTCGCAGCGCGTGTCCGCGCCAGCGTTGAGAACGTGCGGGGCGGGGACGCCGGTTACTCCGGTGTCGGCATGATCAATGTGCCACTCTCGGATACGATCGCGATTCGTGCTACTGGCTACTACCGCGAGTTGGGCGGGTTCATTGATTCGATCGGCACCGGCGGCTCGGACATCGCGAAGAACATCAACGGCTCGAAAAGCTACGGCGGGCGTCTGGCGGCGCTGTGGAGACCGAACGAGACTTTTTCGCTTCACCTGACCGCGGTACTGCAGGACATCAATACGCAAGGGTCCACCACGGTCGAAAGCGATCCGAACACGCTGAAAACGCTCTACTCCACAGAGTCGCAGTCGCGCTACGTTCCGGAATTCACGGACGTCAAGTACCGTGTCTACAACGCCACCGCGGATATCAAGGTCGGCTCCGCGACGCTCACGTCCTCGACGAGCTACAACAAGTTCGACTCGCCATTTCGCAGCGACCTGACGTTTCAGTTCAGCCCGCTGCTGGTCGGCTTGATCGGGCCGAACGAATTTCTGGAGACGCAAACGACTGGTTACGACAAGGTCACCCAGGAGTTGCGCCTCGCTTCGCCCACGAACAACCGGTTTGAATGGCTCGTCGGCGGCTACTACACGCACGAGACGGGCGAGCTCCTGCAGCATCTGGAGGCCGTGATTCCGGGCACGCTCGATCCGATCCAGGGCTTGCCGGTGCTTGGCGACCTCACCCTCAAGTCGAAATACACGGAATACGCGGGCTTCGCCACCGGCACCGCACACTTCGGCGAGCGGTTCGACTTGACGCTGGGCGGTCGCTACAGCAACAACGATCAGGTAGCCACGCAGCATGCGGTGGGCATCTTCGCGGGCGGCGACGTGTCCTACCCGATCGCGAAATCGTCCGAAGACGTTTTCACGTATTCACTGGCGCCGAAACTGAAGTTTGGCGAGCACGCCTCGCTCTACGCGCGCGTCGCGAGCGGCTTCCGGCCCGGCGGCCCGAACGTGCTGCCACCGGGAGCTCCGCCCGGCACGCCGCTGACGTACGACTCGGACTCGCTGACGAGCTACGAAGTCGGCTACAAGGCAGAATCCGCCGATCGCGCTTACACCCTCGACGTTGCCGCATTCCACATCGATTGGAAGGACATCCAGCTGTTCGCGGTCGTCAACAATTTCGGTATCAACGTCAACGGCGCCGGCGCGAAGAGCGACGGCTTCGAGTTCACGGCTGCGGCGCACCCCGTCACCGGGTTCAGCCTGTCGCTCAACGGCGCTTACACGAATGCCAAGCTGAAGGACGACACGGACCCGCTCGTCGGCGGGTTGAAAGGCGACCGCCTGCCGTACACGCCGGAATGGAGTCTCGGCGCGAACGTCGACTATGAATGGAAAATACGTGGGCAGGCAACCGCCTATGTCGGCGGCGCGCTCCGTTATCTGTCGACGCAGACCGCGAGCTACGACTTCGCCTTCCGTACGGCCAACGGGCGCCAGCGGGAAATTCCGTCGTACACAGTCGTCGACCTGCAGGGTGGCGTAGATTTCGGACGCTTCTCGGTCGGGCTGTACGCCAAGAACGTCACCGACAGCGACGGCCGCACTTCGGCTGACACTGGCGGCGGATTCCCGAATGGCGCGGTTGGCACGGGCGTGATCCGTCCGCGCACTGTCGGACTGACATTCGGCTTCGGATTCTAATATTGATGGAAGAGCGCAGCGCCAGCCACGCGCGGGCGAGCTTCACGGCTGCCCCTGCGGAACTACCGTACCCGTACCTGCTGTTTCTCGGCAGTACGACCGAACCGAGCTTCGCCAAGACCGCGTTTGGGCTCCGCGACTGGGTGCCCGAACGTTGCGTCGGCGAATGGTCATGCACCGGTGCCACGGTCACGATGGGCCTGCCGCGCCTGACGCCGCGCGAAGCACGCGCTCGCGGCGCGCGCAGTCTCCTCATCGGCGTCGCAAACTTCGGCGGCGTGATCGGCGATGACTGGATTCCACACCTGATTGAAGCGCTGGAATCGGGCCTCGACATCGTCAGCGGCTTGCATGCGAAGCTCATCGACGTGCCGCGCCTGAAAGCGGCATCGCTCCGTTTCGGCCGGCGGTTGATCGACGTCCGCACGCCGCCGCCAAACATTCCCGTTGCGACCGGGCGCAGGCGTACCGGCAAGCGATTGCTCACGGTCGGAACCGATTGCGCGCTCGGCAAGAAATACTCGGCGCTCGCGATCACGCGCGCCTTTGCGGAGCGTGGTGTCGCGGCCGACTTTCGCGCCACCGGACAGACGGGAATCATGATCGCCGGCGCCGGCATGCCAATGGACGCGGTCGTAGCGGACTTTGAGGCGGGCGCTGCCGAAGTGCTGAGCCCCGATGCGCCGCCCGGTCACTGGGATGTCATCGAAGGGCAGGGGTCGCTCTTTCACCCGGCCTACGCGGGCGTCTCGCTTGGACTTCTGCATGGCAGTCAACCGGACGTTGTTGTCGTTTGCCACGAGCCGGGACGCGAACGCGTGTTCGGCTATCCGGAGTATTCTTTGCCGAGCATCGCGGAGACGATCGACATGACGCTGCGGCTCGGCCGTCGGACCAATGCGTCGATTCGCTGTGCCGGCGTCAGCTTGAACACGTCCAAACTCGATGCGGACGCCGCGCGGGAGCTTCTCGTGCGTGAGCGCGAACGCCTCGGCTTGCCGGTCGCGGACCCAATACGCCGCGGACCTGAATTCGAACAACTCGTCGACTCGTGCCTGGCCTAGAAAATTCCTCGAGGGGGATCCCGTGCGTCCGACCAATATCCTGTCGTTAGCCTTTGTTGCGCTTCTCATGCACACGGCCGTGGTTTCGGCCGCCGACACTGCACCGGCGTCCGCGCCGGCCGGACTGCCGCTGACAGCGACGGATGTCGACACGTGGCTCGACGGCTATATGCCTTACGCGATCAAGACCGGCGATATCGCCGGCGCGGTCGTCGCTGTCGTCAAGGATGGCACGGTCCTGACGGAGCGCGGCTACGGCTACTCCGACGTCGAGAAGCGCAAGCCGGTCGATCCGAAGTTGACGCTCTTCCGTCCCGGATCGGTATCGAAGCTCATCGTCTGGACCGCAGTGATGCAGCAGGTCGAGCAGGGGAAGATCGACCTCGACGCGGACGTCAACACTTACCTCGATTTCAAGATTCCGCCGCGCGACGGCAAACCGGTCACGATGCGCAACCTCATGCAGCACACGGCCGGCTTCGAGGAACAGGTGAAGGGCCTCATCTCGTCGGACCCCAAGGCGCCGGGCTTCGAAGCGCTCCTCAAAGCGTGGGTCCCGACGCGGGTGTTTTCGGCCGGATCGACGCCGGCTTATTCCAACTACGGCGCATCGCTCGCGGGCTACATCGTGCAGCGCGTGTCGGGCGAGTCGTTCGATGACTACCTCGACAAGCACATCTTCGCGCCGCTTGACATGAAGTATTCGACGTTTCGTCAGCCGCTGCCGAAGGATCTTGTGCCGTTGATGTCGCAGGGCTATCCGGTAGCCTCGGGCGAGGCGAAGCCCTTCGAGATCGTCGGACTGGCTCCGGCAGGCTCGATGTCCTCGCCGGCCGAAGACATGGCGCATTTCATGATCGCGCACCTGAACGGCGGCGAGTATCACGGCAACCGCATTCTGCGCGCCGAAACGGCCGAGCTGATGCACAACAGCCCGCTCACCGTGCTGCCGCCCCTCAATCGCATGGAGCTCGGCTTCTTCGAGACGAACATCAACGATCGCGAAGTGATCGGGCACCTGGGCGACACCGAGTATTTCCACACCTCGCTCCACCTGTTCATGAAGGACAACGTCGGCCTCTACGCGTCGTTCAGCAGCGCCGGCAAAGATGGCGCCGTGCAGGGCCTGCGTCATGCGCTCTTTCAGGATTTCGCCGACCGCTATTTCCCGGCGGCGCGCGCGGTGCCGGGTGTCGATGCGAAGACGTCGGCCACTCACGCCGCGATGCTGACCGGCACCTGGGACGTCTCGCGTGGCTCGCAGTCGAATTTCCTCCTGGCGGTCAGCCTCATCGGCCAGAGCAAGGTCGGCCTCGACAAGAAGGGCGGGATCGTGATCCCGTTCGCAGGACTCAACGGCAAGCCGCGGCACTGGGTCGAAATTTCGCCCTTCGTCTGGCAAGACGCAAACGCCCACGACCTCGTGGCCGCAAAGGTCGTCGACGGCAAGGTCGTGCGCTGGAGCTTCGATTTTGTTTCGCCGTTCATGGTCTTCGACCGCGTCCCCTGGTACCGGAACGGCTCGTGGCTCGTGCCCTTGCTGTGCGCAAGTCTCGGCGTGCTGCTGCTCACGGTCCTGTTCTGGCCGATCAATGCGATCGTCCGGCGCCGCTACAAGACGCCGCTCGTCCTCGAGCCCAAGACATTCCGCGCCTATCGTTACAGCAAGATCGGCGCCACCCTGATCGTGGCGGGACTCGCGCTCTGGACGGCGCTGCTCGGCATGATGCTGTCCGACATAGGCAATTTCAGCAGCAAGCTTGATTCCTTGTTGTGGCTGGCCGAGATCTTCGGCGCGATCGCATTCATCGGCGGCCTGCTGCTCGTGCTGTGGAACCTCAAGGCGGTGTGGACCGGCAAGCGGCGCTGGCCGGCCAAAGTCTGGAGCGTCGCGCTCACGATTTCCGCGTTCACCGTCGTGTGGATCGGCTTCGCGTTCAAGCTGATCCACTTCGGAACCAATTATTGATGCGCAGGCTCGCGCTCACGGTCGAAGTCGAGAAACTTAAGTTTTCGGCGCCGTTTCGCATCTCGGGATTCGTGTTCGAGCACCAGGACGCAGTGCTCGTCACGCTCGATGACGGCGAGCACCGCGGGCGCGGCGAGGCGTGCGGTGTCTACTATTTCGAAGACCACGCCGAACGCATGGTGGCGGCTATCGAGTCGCGCCGCCGCGAGATCGAAGCGGGGATCGGCCGCGCCTCGCTGCAAAGGCTCCTGCCGCCCGGTGGCGCGCGCAATGCAGTCGATTGCGCGTTGTGGGAGCTCGATGCGCGGCGCGCCGGCAAGCGTGTGTGGCAGCTCGCAGGTCGCGAGCGCCCGAAACCGCTGTTGACGACCTTCACGCTCGGGGCGGAGCCGCCATCGGTCATGGCGGCAGGCGCGCGCGGCTACGCGCAGGCCAAGGCCCTCAAGGTGAAGCTCACGGGCGATCTCGAGCTCGACGTCGCACGAGTTCAGGCCGTGCGCGCGGCCCGGCCGGATGTGTGGCTCGGCGTCGACGCCAACCAGGGTTACACATTCGATAAGTTGCAGCCGCTCGTGGATCACCTGGTCGCGGCGGACGTCAGGCTGATCGAACAGCCGCTCGCGCGGGGTCATGAATCGGATCTCGAGGGATTCGCATCGCCGATACCGATCGCGGCCGATGAGAGCGTGCAAGGCCTCTCGGAAGTCGCCGGCCTCGTCGGCCGGTTCAACATCGTCAACATCAAGCTCGACAAGTGCGGCGGACTCACGGAAGGACTCGCGATGGCGCGCGAGGCGCGGCGGCTCGGGCTCGGCGTGATGGTCGGCAACATGATGGGCTCGAGTCTCGCGATGGCCCCCGCGTACCTTGTCGGGCAATTTTGCGATGTCGTCGATCTCGACGGACCGACATTTCTCGCCCGCGATCGCGTGCCCGGCGTGGTGTATGCCGATGGCCTGATTTCCTGCGGCGATGACGTGTGGGGCTGACGGAGCGAGCGATGCCGTCCCGCTTCCAACGATTCCTGCTGCCCGGGTTCGCGTTCAAGGCCGTCGTGATCGGCGGCGGCTATGCGACCGGGCGCGAGCTTGCCGAGTATTTTCTGCCGAGCGGCCCCTGGGGCGGAATCGTTGCGATGGCGCTCGCAACGGTCATCTGGAGCGGCGTCTGCGTGGTTACTTTTCTCTTTGCGCGGACGACCGGCGCGCGCGATTACCAGACGTTTTTTCGTGAGCTGCTCGGCCCCGGCTGGGTCGTATTCGAAGCCGCGTACCTCATCTTCGTGATCCTGATCCTCGCCGTGTTCGGCGCAGCCTCCGGCGCGCTCGTCGCGGCAATTCTCGGCTGGCCCACCATCGCTGGCACGCTGATATTGATGGCCGCGATCGCGCTGGTCGTCGCCTTCGGCAATTTGTCGGTCGAGCGCTTGTTCACGTATGTCTCCTTTCTTCTCTATGGCGTTTACGTCTCGTTTCTCGTGCTCTCGTTCACTCACTTCGGCCAACGGATCGTGCAGGGATTCGCGATGCCCGCACCGATGGACGGCTGGTTCATGGGCGGACTCACCTACGCGTGCTACAACATCGTCGGCGCCGTCGTAATCCTGCCGGTGCTGCGGCATCTCACGAGCAACCGTGACGCGGTAGTTGCCGGGATTATCGCCGGGCCGCTGGCCATGTTGCCGGCACTCATGTTCTTCAGCTGCATGATCGCCTTCTACCCGGAGGTCGCGGGCGCAACGCTGCCTTCCGACTTCCTGTTGCAACGAATGGATCTGCCGCTGTTTCGATACCTCTTTCAGCTCATGATTTTCGCCGCGCTCCTGGAAAGTGGAACCGGCGCGGTCCACGCAATCAACGAGCGCATCGACAAGGTGTGGCGTCGCCGGTACCAGCAGCCGCTCGGGCGCGGGGCGCGTCTCGTCATCGCACTTGCGATCCTCGCAGTCTGCATGCTCATGGCCGAGCGCTTCGGCCTCGTCACACTCATCGCCAAGGGCTACCGCGCGCTCGCGGTGATCATATTTCTCGTCTATGTGCTGCCTCTCGTCACGATCGGGATCGTCCGACTCCGTCGTCGCGGAGCCACGCCGCAGGAGAACCCATGAAACGAATCGTCATCGCTACATTCTTCATTGCACTCGCCGGCTCCGCGCTGGCAGCGCCGCCCAAGGACCTCGAACGGCGCATCGAGACCGTGCGCACGCAGATCGGTGTGCCGGGCATGGCGGTCGCGATTGTCGAAAACGGCAAGATCACGTTCGCCAAGGGCTTCGGCGTGAAGCAGATCGGGAAGCCCGACCGCGTGGACGCCGACACGATCTTTCCGACGGGCTCGACCGGCAAGGCATTCACCGTCGCGGCGCTCGCCACCCTGGTTGACGAGGGCAGGATCGGCTGGGACGACAAGGTGATCGATCGTCTGCCGGGCTTCCAGATGTACGACCCGTGGGTCACGCGCGAGATGACGATCCGCGACCTGCTCGTTCATCGGAGCGGCCTCGGGCTCGGCGCGGGCGATCTCATGTTCGTGCCGCGCACGAACCTGACGCGTGCCGAATCCGTGCGACGGCTGCGCTACATCAAGCCGGCGACCAGTTTTCGCAGCGGTTTCGCCTACGACAACGTGCTCTACATGGTGGCCGGGCAACTCATTGAAGCCGTGACCGGCGACACCTGGGAGAAGTACACGCTGGAGCATGTGTTGAAGCCCGCGGGAATGCTGCATGCGACGAGCGGTGGGCCGGAGCGCTTTGCCAATCCGAATCGTGCGCAGCCGCACGCTCGCATGGACGGCGGGATGCGTGGCGTCGGTCAGCAGGAACTTCTGAACGAGCGCGACGAATTGGGACGCACGGCGGCGCCGGCGGGCGGGCTCGCTATCAGCGCGAACGACATGGCGCGGTGGCTGATCATTCAATTGCAGAACGGCGAACTGCCCGAGCACAACGGGCGCCTCTTCTCGGAAGCGGCGCACAGCGAGATGTGGACGGGGCTCGTACCGCAGCCGATCCGGCCACTGCCCGATTCGCTGAAGACGGTGCAACCGATGTTCAGCAGTTATGCACTCGGCTGGGAGATTCAGGACTATCGCGGAGCGAAACTCGTGTGGCACGGCGGCGCCGTGTTCGGCTCGCAAACCGTCGTGGTGCTGCTCCCGGAGCAGCAGGTCGGCTTCTCTATCTACATCAACTGCGAGGACGGCGAGAGCTTGCTTGGCCTGATGGACGAAATCCTCGATCACTACCTGGGATTGCCGAAGACTGATTGGACCTCGAAATACGTGGCTTACAAGAAGCAGAAAGTCGCCGACGCGCTGGCGGCGCTTAAGCAGTTGACAGCGAAGCCCGCGGACGTCGGGCCGTCTCTGCCGCTTGCCGCGTACGCCGGCACCTACGCCGACCCGTGGTACGGCAACATCGAGGTCGCCGTTGTCGACGGCAAGCTCAAGATCGATTTCAAGTCGACGCCGCACATGAGTGGCGCGCTCGAACACTGGCAGTACGACACCTTTGTCACGCGCTTCGATGACAAGGCGATCGAACCGGCGTACGTGACCTTCAGCCTGGACGCGGACGGCAAGGTCGCTCGCGTGACGATGAAAGCCGCGTCGCCGCTCGCGGACTTCAGCTACGATTACCAGGATCTTAACTTTGCGCCGGTGGCGACCGCGGCCGGGACTGCAAAGTGAGATTGCACGGTCTGTCACTCGCCACTGCGAGCTATCTGATGCGCTCCCCCCGCTGATCTTGCCCCCACTGATGCCAGATGGCGGCCGTTGCTTCTTTGTGCCCGGTCGATTCGAAAGTCACCTGAGCATCGGTTTCCTCCAGG
>JBGPLJ010000107.1:0-10333 GCA_041486385.1 Steroidobacteraceae bacterium | reverse complement strand
TCATGCGGCACGCGGCGCTTAAGGCCTCGTATGACGTCGTCATCATCGGGGCGGGCGGCCATGGACTCGCCGCTGCTTATTATCTCGCCCGCGATCACGGCATTCGCAATGTCGCCGTCCTCGAGAAGGGCTATATCGGCGGCGGCAACACCGGCCGCAACACGACCATCATACGCTCGAATTATTTGACGCCCGAAGGTGTGCAGTTCTACGACGAATCGGTGCGCCTCTGGCAGGACCTGTCGCAGGACTTCGACCTCAACCTCTTTTACTCGACGCGCGGGCATTTCACGCTCGCGCACACCGACGCTTCCATGCGCACGATGCGCTGGCGCGCCGAGGTCAACAAGCATTTCGGCATCGCGAGCGAAGCGGTCGATGCCAAGAGCGTCGCTGAAGCTATTCCGATGATGGATCTCAGCTGCGGCGGGCACTCGCCGCCGGTTCTGGGTGCGCTCTATCACGCCCCTGGCGCGATCGCCCGGCACGATACCGTCGCCTGGGGCTACGGCCGCGGCGCTGATAAGCGGGGCGTTGAAATCCATCAGGAAACGGAAGTCCTGGGGCTTGAACTCGAGGACAAGGGCTCCGGTCCGACGGTCGTCGGTGTGCAAACGAGCCGTGGCCGGATCGCGACGCGCAAGGTGTTGTGCGCGGTCGCCGGGTCGACGCCACGCGTGCTCAAGATGGTCGGCCTGCGCTCCCCGATCTACATCCATCCGTTGCAGGCGATGGTGTCGGAAGCGGTCAAGCCCTGGCTCGATCCGATCATCGTGTCCGGCTCACTCCATGTCTATGTGAGCCAATCGGCGCGTGGCGAACTCGTGATGGGTGCATCGCTCGATCCGTACGAACTTCATTCGACGCGTTCGACACTCGATTTCGCGGAGTCGCTGAGTGCGCACATGCTCGAGCTCTTTCCGTTTTTGTCGGATGTGAAAGTGGTGCGGCAGTGGGCGGGCATGGCGGACATGACGCCCGACTTCGCGCCCATCATGGGCAAGACGCCGGTGCGGGGCTTTTATCTCGACTCCGGCTGGGGCACCTGGGGCTTCAAGGCGACACCGGTGTGCGGCAAGACGATGAGCTACACGGTCGCCAAAGACGAGAATCACAGCCTCATTCGCGGTTTCGGACTCGATCGATTTGCGCGCTATGCCTTGACCGGCGAGAAAGGCGCGGCGTCGGTGGGGCACTAGCGCATGAAGATTCTCACCTGTCCGATCAATGGTCCGCGCCCCGTGAGCGAGTTCGCGTACGGCGGCGAGCTGCGTGAGATGCCGGATCCGGCGGCTGCCACGGACACCGAGTGGACCGATTATGTTTTCAATCGCGACAGCGTGCCCGGCGTCAAACGCGAGTGGTGGTGCCACACGTCGAGCGGCGTGTGGTTCATCGCGGAGCGCGACACGGGCACGGACACCGTGGTCCGCACCTTTCTCTACAGCCGGCCGAGCGGTGGTGCCGCATGAAGCGCCTCGCGCAACGGCCCGGTGAATGGATCGATCGTGCGAAGCCGATCGCATTCTCTTTCGAAGGCCGCCGTCACTCCGGATTCGCGGGCGACACGCTCACGAGCGCGCTCATGGCGAACGGGGTGCGCACGCTCGGCCGTTCGTTCAAATATCACCGCCGCCGGGGCACGTTGTCCGCGGCCAACCACGACGCGAATGCGATCGTGCAGATCGTGGGCGGTGGGCGCAGCATTCCAAATGCGCGCGCCGACGTGCTGCCGATTACCGAGGGTCTCGAGACGCGCGCCGTCAACACGCAAGGCAGTCTCGCGCATGACCGGCGCGCCGGCATCGATCGCCTCTCTGCGTTCCTGCCGGTCGGCTTCTATTACAAGGCGTTTCACGGCAAGCGCCTGTTTCCTCTCTGGGAGCGGCTGTTCCGCAATCTGACCGGCCTCGGCGAAGTCGATCTCAAGGCGACTCGCCGGATGACAGCGAAGCGCTACGCCTTCGCGGACGTGGCGATCGTCGGCGCGGGTCCCTCCGGGCTTGCGGCAGCCCTCGCGGCGGCGGAGGCCGGTGCCGACGTCGCGCTGATCGATGAGAATCCGCACATCGGTGGCAGCGGCACGTATGCGCTCCGCTCGGACGCCGCCGGGCAGCAACGTGTGGCCGATCTCATCGGCGCAGTGGCTACTCACGCGCGCATACGCTCATTCGTCTCGACGGTGGTGGCGGGCTACTACGCGGACCACTGGCTCGCGCTCGATACGCCGGATCGGATGATCAAGATGCGGGCGCGTTCAGTCGTTATCGCCCAGGGCGCATACGAGCAGCCGGCGGTCTTTCGCAACAACGATCTGCCGGGGATCCTGCTCGCTTCCGGCGCGCAGCGGCTGATGCAGCGCTATGGTGTTGCGCCCGCGTCCCGCGTCGGCATTCTGGGAGCGAACGCGCAGGCCTATCGCGCGGCGCTTGATGCACTGGATGCGGGTCTCGAGGTGCCGCTGCTGCTCGATCTGCGCGAGCAAGTGGGCGCGCAGTCCGCGACCCTGGCACAGGTCCTGAAGTCTCGTGGCGTGCGCGTCGTGAACGGCGCGGCGGTGTACGCGGCTCGAGCGAATTCCGCGGGCGAACTCGAGGCCATCGAACCGGCGATGCTCAGGGACGGCGCATGGACTCGAGCCAGCGCCGATCTCGTGCGCGTCGATGGCCTGTGGATGAGTGTGGGATTCGCGCCGGCCGATGCGTTGCTGCGGCAGGCGGGCGCGAAACTGCGGTATCAGGCGAGCGCTTCGCAATTCGTGCCGGCGGAGCTGCCCGCGGGCTTGTTTGCGTGCGGCAAGGTCAACGGCCATTTCGATCTTGAGGCGCGAGTCGCCGATGGTGCGCGCGCGGGTTGTGCGGCAGCGAAGCACTGCGGACTGGAGCCAGGAATTGGGGTGGGCACGGTGCCAGCGGATGCGGAGTCCGCAACGCATCCGCTGCCGATCGTCGATCACGCGAAGGGCAAGAACTTCGTCGACTTCGACGAAGACATCCAGGTCAAGGATCTGGCGAACGCTGTGCAGGAGGGCTTCGACAGCGCGGAACTCATGAAGCGCTACACGACGGTCGGCATGGGCCCGAGTCAGGGCAAGCACTCCAATACGAATGCGCTCCGGGTGCTGGCGGGCCTGCGCCGGGTGTCGATGGAGGCGATGACGCCGACAACGGCGCGGCCGATGTTTCATCCCGTTCCCCTGTCGCATCTCGCGGGTCGCGGCTTTCTGCCCCAGAGGCGCACGCCGATCGATGACGCCCACGCCGCGCTCGGCGCCGTCTGGATGCCGGCTGGAAACTGGCGGCGTCCCGAGTATTACCGCCGCACAGGATTCGATCGTGCGCAATGCATCGCAGCCGAGGTCGGCGCCGTACGCACCGGAGTCGGTCTCATCGACGTCGGCACGCTCGGCAAGATCGAAGTGCACGGCGCCGAGGCGGGGCGTTTCCTCGACCGCGTCTACAGCGGACGCTTCGAAACGCTGCAACCGGGCATGACACGCTACGGCCTGATGCTCGATGAAAGCGCTGTCATCATCGATGACGGGGTGATCGCGCGTCTCGCGCAGGATGTCTTCTACTTCACGACGACCACCGGCAACTCCGCCACCATCTTTCGCGAGCTCGGACGCCTCGCCGCGTGGTGGGGCATGCCGGTGAGTCTCGTCAATCTCACGGGCCAGCTCGCCGCCTTCAATCTGGCGGGGCCGCACTCGCGCGCCGTGCTCGCGCAGCTCACGAAGATCGATCTCAGTGAATCCGCGTTTCCCTATCTCGGTGTGCGCGCAGGCAAGGTCGCGGGCGTGCCGGCGCGACTGCTGCGTGTGGGCTTCGTCGGCGAGCTCGGCTACGAAATTCACGTGCCGGCCAACGCGGGCCTGGAAGTCTGGAACCGGCTGCAAGCCGCAGGTGCGTCCTTCGGTCTCACGCCCTTCGGTGTCGAAGCGCAACGCATGTTGCGTCTCGAGAAGGCGCATATCATCGTTGGGCAGGATACGGACGGTCTGACGAATCCCTACGAGATCGGCGCCGATTGGGCGGTGAAGATGGACAAGGCCTTCTTCACCGGCCAACGGAGCCTTGAGATCATCGCGAAGCTCCCGCGGCGCCAGCAGCTTGTCGGCTTCGCGCTCGAGCCCGGCCAGCGCGTGGCCATCAAGGAGTGTCATCTCGTGCTTTCGGGCGCGGACATTGCGGGTCGCGTGACCAGCGTTGGGTTTTCGCCAACGCTCGGGCGCGTCATCGGGCTGGCGCTCGTGACTCCCGCCGCGGCCAAGTGGCCAGCCTTGCGCATTCGCATCGACGGCGGTGCCGAGATTCATGCGCCCGTCGTGCCGGTGCCTTTCTACGATCCGGCGGGCGCGCGGCAGAAATTGCCTGCGGCGGGGGCACACCCATGAACGCAGCGATGCAGAGCGCGGCGCTCTCGCTCCGGCTGGTGTCGGAGCGCTCGAGATTCGGCTGCAAGGGACCGGGTGCTGAAAGCTGGCTGCGGGATCAGGGCCTCGAGGTGCCGCAACCCGCCAATGCCTGGAGCTGTGAGCGGGGCGATGTGCTGGTCGCGCGGCTCGCGACTGCGGAATTTCTGGTGGAGGCGCTCGGGCCGGCGGGCCGCATCGGCGAGATTGCCGCCGCGCTGCTCGATCCGGTGGAGCATCGCACGGGTCTTGTGCCGGTGCTCCGCCAGGACATGGTCATCGAGCTCGGTGGCTCGCGCGCCAACGACCTTCTGCTCGAAACCTGCAATGTGAATTTCGCGCCTCACGCGAGCGCTGCTGCGTCGAGCGCCGGCGCTCTGGTACTGACTTCCATGATTGGCGTCGGCGTTACGGTGATACCGCGGCGTGTCGACGGGTACGTGTCTTACACGATCTGGTGCGATCCAAGCTTCGGCCACTATTTCTGGTCGACGTTGAACGGGATCGCCGCAGAGTTGAACGACAAAAAGAGTTAATCGGGATCGCAAGCGAGGAGAACCGAGAATGACACCGCAACAGGCTAAGAAATGGTTTGCCGATAACGACATCCGATACGTGCTGGCGCAATTCGTGGATATCCACGGAGCCGCGAAAGCCAAGGCGGTGCCGGTCGAGCACTACAGCATGGTGCTCAACGAAGGAGCGGGGTTCGCCGGATTCGCGCTCTGGGGTTTCGGCATGGGGCCTCACGGTCCCGACTACATGGGCGTCGGCGATCCGAAAACGCTGTGCGCGCTGCCCTGGATGCCAGGCTTTGCGCGCGTCGCCTGCGACGGTCACGTCAAGGGCAAACCGTATCCGTACTGCACGCGCGTCGCGCTCAAGAATCAGCTGAAGCGGCTCGAGGCGAAGGGCCTCACGATGTACGCGGGCATCGAGCCCGAGTTCATGTTGCTGAAGCGCACCGCGGCCGGCGGCTACGCGCCTTTCGATGACACCGATACCCTCGATAAACCCTGTTACGACTACAAGGGCCTGTCGCGCGCGAGCGCGATTCTCGATGAGATCTCGACCAGCATGCGCGCCGTGGGCGTCGACGTGTATCAGATCGATCACGAGGACGGCAACGGTCAGTTTGAAGTGAACTTCACTTACGCCGACGTCCTGAAGACAGCCGACAACTTCCTGCTCTTCAAGATGGCGGCCTCCGAGATCGCGCGCAAACACGGCGTCGTAGCCTCGTTCATGCCGAAGCCGTTCTCGAACCGCACGGGCACGGGCGCCCACTTTCATATCTCGATGGGCAACAAGATGACGTCGAATCTCTTCTACGACAAGAGCGACAAGCGGGGCCTCGCGCTCTCGACGATGGGCTATCAGTTTCTGGCCGGCATTCTCACGCACGCGCGCGCGTTGACGGCCATCTGTGCACCCACCGTCAATTCGTACAAGCGGCTGGTGGTCGGACGGTCCTTGTCGGGAGCGACCTGGGCGCCTGCGTACATCGCGTACGGCGACAACAACCGCACCGCCTGCGTGCGCATTCCCGGCGGCCGTATCGAGATGCGTTTGCCGGATGGCGCGGCGAATCCCTATCTCGCGGGCGCGGCGATCCTTGCCGCGGGTCTCGATGGCATCGAGCGCAAGCTCGATCCGGGTGAACCGCTCAACGAGAACCTCTATGAGATGCCGGCGAAGGAATTGAAGCGCCGCAGGATCGGCCTGCTGCCGCAGCACCTGGCCGAAGCCATCGATGCGCTCGAGGCGGACGAGGTGGTGAAGGCGGGCATCGGTGCGGACCTGGCGAAGGAATTCATCAGCGTGAAGCGCATGGAGTGGATCGAGTACTCGCGTCACGTGAGCGATTGGGAAACGGCGCGCTACGTGGAAATGTTCTAGGAGGCAGACATGTGTGGAATTGTCGGATTGCTCGTCAAGAAGCCCGAGTTGCGCGAGCGTCTGGGCGAGTTGATGGTGCCGATGCTGATCGGGATGACGGAGCGCGGTCCCGATTCCTCCGGCATGGCCGTGTTCACCGAGCCCGTGTCCGGCAAGCGCCGCAAGCTCAGCCTGTATTGTGCGGATCCGCATTTCGGCTGGCAGCAATTCGAGGAGGCGGCGAGGGAGCGGTTCGAAGCCCCCTCGCTCGTGGTCGACGCGAATCACGGCGTGCTCACGACGGCGTCGGCGCCCGCGCATGTGCGGCACTGGATCGGCGCCGAGTTCCCGCAGGTGCACGTATTGAGCGTCGGTCGCTCGATCGACCTCTACAAGGACGTGGGCCTGCCCATCGAAGTGGCCGAGCGCTATCACTTCAGCACGCTGCGCGGCACGCATCTCGTCGGCCACACGCGCATGGCCACGGAGAGCGCCGTTACTCCGGAAAATGCGCACCCGTATACGGCGGGCGAGGACTGGTGCCTGGTGCACAACGGCTCGCTCGCGAATCCGGGAAGCATCAAGCGCAATCTCGAGAAGCGCGGCGCGAAGTTCGAGAGCGACTGCGACACGGAGGGCGCGTGCCGCTACATCCATTGGCGGCTCGATGAGGGCGACACGCTCGAGGAGGCGCTCGCGAAGGCGTTCGAGGATTTCGACGGCTTCTTCACCTTCCTCATGGGTACGCACGACAAGCTGGCGCTCGTGCGCGACCCGTTCGCCTGCAAGCCCGCGGTGATCGCGGAGACCGATGACTACGTGGCGATCGCGTCCGAGTTCCGCTCGCTCGCGCATCTGCCCGACGTGCGCCATGCAAAAGTCTTCGAGCCGAAGCCGGCGGAGGTGTACTCATGGTCCGTGTAATGGCCGCGGCTGCACCCGCGCCTGTCGTATACGACCTCGCGCGGCAATCGCTGCGCGAGCTCAATCAGTTTCTGCACGGCGATCTCAGCAAGGTTGCGACGGTGCGCGTCGAGAATCCGGACGGCGCGCACAGCATTGCAGTCGCCGTGGATGCCCCGGTGCGCATCGAAATCGACGGGCACGCGGGCTACTACGCCGCGGGGCAGATCAAGCGCGCGACGGTCGTGATCAACGGCAACGCGGGCCCCGGACTCGCGGAAAACATGATGTCAGGACGCGTCGAGGTCAGCGGCTTCGCGAGCGGCGGCGCGGGCGCATCGGCTCACGGAGGACTCCTCGTGATTCGCGGCGACGCGGGCTTGAGATGCGGTATCTCGCTCAAGGGCGGGGACATCGTCGTGGGCGGCGATGTGGGCAGTTTTTCCGCATTCATGGCGCAGGCCGGACGCATCGTCATCTGCGGTAATGCGGGAGAGGGCCTCGGGGACTCGATCTACGAGGCGGTCCTTTATGTTCGCGGCGACATTCGCTCGCTCGGTGCCGACGCCGAGATGCAGCCGATGACCGCCGCGGACATCGAGGCGGTGACCTCGCTCCTTGCCGCCGCGGGCATCAATCACCCGGCGAGCGAGTTCAAGCGCGTCGGCTCGGCACGCAAGCTCTATCACTGGAACGCGGACGCCAATCAGGAATACTGAAAGCTTTCGCATTTGGAGACGCCATGGCTACCGAATCCCTGCATGAAATACCCACTGCGCCCGAGCGCCTGCAGCGCGAGGAAAGCGCGCTCTACGACCGGCACATTCTCGACTACATCGAGCGGGCCGCCGCGACCGGGCTCTACGAAATCCGCGGCCTCGGCGCGAAGCGCCGTCTGACGCATTTTGACGACCTGTCGTTTCTCGGAGCGTCGCTCTCGCGCTATCCGCTCGAGGGCTACCGCGAGAAATGCACAACGCGTACGGTTCTCGGCACGCGCTTCGCGAAAAAGCCGATCGAGCTCGAGATCCCCATCACCATCGCCGGCATGAGTTTCGGCTCGCTGTCCGCGCACGTGAAGGAGGCGCTCGGTCGCGCCGCAACCGCCGTCGGAACCTCGACGACCACGGGCGACGGCGGCATGACGCAGGAAGAGCGCATGTCGTCGAAGACGCTCGTCTATCAATGCCTGCCGTCGCGCTACGGGTTCAATCCGGATGACCTGCGCAAGGCCGACGCCATCGAAGTGGTGATCGGGCAGGGCGCGAAGCCGGGCGGCGGCGGCATGCTGCTTGGCCAGAAGGTGAGTCCCCGGGTTGCGAAGATGCGGACACTGCCCGCCGGCATCGATCAACGCTCGGCGAGCCGGCATCCGGATTGGACCGGACCCGACGACCTCGCGATCAAGATCAAGGAGCTGCGCGAAGCGACCGACTGGGAGAAGCCGATCTACGTCAAGATCGGCGCGACGCGCGTCTTCAACGACGTGAAGCTCTGCGTGCACGCAGGCGCCGATGTCATCGTGGTCGACGGCATGCAGGGCGGTACTGCCGCCACCCAGCTGGTGTTCATCGAACACGTCGGCATTCCGACGCTCGCAGCGGTGCGTCAGGCAGTCGCGGCGCTCGAGGAATTGAACATGAAGGACAAGGTGCAGCTGATCGTCTCAGGCGGTGTGCGTACGGGAGCGGACGTCGCCAAGGCGATGGCGCTCGGTGCCGATGCTGTAGCGATTGGGCAGGGCATTCTCATGGCGCTCGGCTGCAATTCCGACACCTATATCCAGGGCGGCAAGCATCACTCGGCGCTAGCCGACTACCATCGCCTGAAGACCGCCCCGGGCTACTGTCATCACTGCCACACGGGCTTCTGCCCCGTGGGCGTGACTACGCAGGACCCTGTTCTCGAGCAGCGCCTGGAGCCTGCAGTGGGCGCCCAGCGCGTGAAGAACTACCTGAAGACGCTCACGATGGAGCTCACGACCATCGCCCGCGCCTGTGGTAAACAGAATGTGCATCACCTGGAGCGCGAGGACCTGGTGGCGCTCACGATTGAGGCGGCGGCGATGGCCGGAGTGCCATTGGCGGGCACGTCTTGGATTCCGGGAGCGAAGTGAGAGTCGGCACCAACCCTCGGAGTCTTGACTTTCGGAGGTGCGCGATGTTTCATGTCATGAAATAAAATTACCCCGTAGTAAAACCATTCGAAAGTCGGCAGGGGCCGGGAGAGGGCGCAGCGCGCCGGCTCCCGCAACTGAAACTCAAGGGGATCGCAATGTCTGACCTCAGCCAGCGTATTGAGACGATGTATCGACGCGATCGGTTCTTCGCATCGCTCCTCGTTGTGTGCCTCTGGGTCACCGTGCTCGCGGTGCTGATCCTCTCGTGGCCGTTCATTCCGGACAAAGGGGTGCGCATCGTCGTGCTGTTCGGCGCCGCGGCCGTGCTGATTTTCAATACCGCGTCCATTGCGGCAATGCTCAAGCACTATGCCGAGGACAAGGAATTCATCTACGGCCTGGATATCAAGGGTCTCGATGCCATGAGGGCACGCAAGTCCCAGTCCAAGTAAGGCACGCTCAGTAGCACGGCTACTCAAGTACCGGAGATACAGCGATGGCGAAGTACACACCCCCTGAGCAGAGCAAGGCTCTGCAGTTCGTCGATGTCATTTTCCTGCTGGCCGCGATCTTCATCGCCCTGTGGCTGCCACTGAAGCTGGGACTCGCCGGCGCCGCCAAGTCGATGGACAAGATCGACAATCCGACCTGGGAGACGCTGCAGCAGACACCCGCTCAGGTCGTGCAGTGGGAGAAGCTTGGCTACGATCCGGCGAAGGCTCACGATGAAATCCAGAACCACTTTCATTACGTCATCGACTGGCGCGCGCTCATCGTGATGGCGTTCGTCATCATCGGTTACTACGTATTTGTTTTCCGCGCCTCCGACAAGGAGTACCGCGACGTCATCGCCGAAAAATTCGGCGACGGCAAATAGGAGCAGAACATGCCGCCGCTCTGGACAATGATTTCGTACGCATGCTGGGGCATCTCGGGCCTGCTGGTCCTGTGGATGTTCTACGACTGGATCAAGACCGACAGCGCTCATTCGGAAGCGGAGCTCACGTCCTCACGCGAGG
>JBGPLJ010000106.1:0-10427 GCA_041486385.1 Steroidobacteraceae bacterium | reverse complement strand
GGTCGAGATCCGCGCGCGGCGCCGGCAGCTCGAAGCCGGCCGCGCGGGGAGTGATGCGCCCGTAGTGCAGATGCATTACAAATCTCAGCGCAGCGTTCGATAGAGCAAGGTCGAGTTGCGCTGAGCGCGCGGCTTGCGCCTCGCGCGCGGCTGACAACTCGCGCAAGCCGTCATCGATCGCGTCCGCATCGTAGTCCGAAGCGCGCAGACCATAGGCCTCGGCGTTGTGCAGCACGTTAAGTAATCGCAGTGCTTGTGGCGTCGGCTCGCTCGACTGCTGCCAGATCGTCGCGAAACCGTGTGCCCGGTACAGCGTGCGCAGCGTGTCGAGTGATTGCGGAGGATCACTTGCATGGCGAAAGTGTTCCCCATTGCTGTTGAGGAGTTGCTCCGCGGGGCCCGGGTAAGCGTCGATCGGTTGTGCATTTGCCGGCACGCACAGCAGTTGCGCCGAGATGAAGAGAACGGTGAGGATCACGCGAGTATGTGAATGCACCGCGTAATTATCGTCGCTTTGCTCTCCTCATGGGCATTCGACCAACGCTGCGGCCGGTAGGTAACGATCACGATTGACTTGGACGACATCCGGGTGCGCGGCAGCACTTGCAGTCCGACAGCACGCACCTACATAGTGTCTGTAGCTAAAATATGTTCCAGAAGGGGCGCGGGAGAAGCTGCAGAGCGTTTGATAACAGGGCATTGTCGCGAAGTGGTGCCCAGGAGAGGACTCGAACCTCCACGGTGTTACCCGCTAGTACCTGAAACTAGTGCGTCTACCAATTCCGCCACCTGGGCAAGGCGCGCAACCCGAACCCGCAAAACTTTGCTTGAGTACGGTCCCCGCAAGGGCGCCGAACATTACGGAGCGCCTTTCGGCTTGTCAAATAGCGACGCTCCATCCTGCACCTGTCACGACTGCTATTGTCATCACTACTACTGAATGAAACGAAAAGATACCCACTGGCGCGACCGCGACCCGCATCACGAACGTGAAAGCGGCCGGTACGCCGATCCCATCCCGAGCCGCGAAATGCTGCTCGAAGAACTACATGCCGCGCGACGCCCGGTTGCCGCCGAAGCTCTGGCGCGGCGCCTCGAGATCCGCAAGCCAGCGCTCAAGGACGCGCTCGCGAAGCGCCTCGCCGCGATGACGCGTGACGGATCGCTCATCGTCAATCGTGCGCACGAATACTCACCGTCGCTGAGCGAACAGCCGATCGAAGGCACCGTACTCGGCCATCGCGACGGCTTCGGGTTCCTGCGGCCTGCCGACGGCAGTGGGGACATTTACCTCTCCCACCGGCAGATGCTTGGCCTTTTCCCGCGCGACCGCGCAGCCGTCCGCATCGTGCGCTGGGACGCGAAAGGACGGCCCGAAGGCATGGTCGTGAGCGTGCTGGCACGCGGCACCCAGCGGATCGCCGGCAAGTTGCGGGACGAAGGACCGCTCGCCGTGGTGATTCCTGAAGACTCGCGCTTCGTCCATCGAATTGCCATTCCGCCCGGGGAGCGCAACGGCAGCCGCGACGGCGATTGGGTCGAAGTCGAGATTACCGAACAGCCGCGCCCCGACGCATTGCCGATCGGCAAAGTGCTGCGCCGGCTCGAAGCGTCTCGACCCGCGGCATTTGCGGCAGAGCTCGCCATGGTGGCGCAGGCTCTGCCGGCGGAGTTTCCCGAAGCCGCTGCGCGCGAGGCAGCCGCCTGGCCGAATGAAGTGCCTGCGCATGTGCCGAGCGACCGCTGGGACCTCACGCGGCTGCGTCTCGTCACGATCGACGGCGATGATGCACGCGACTTCGACGATGCCGTCTATGCGGAACCGGACGGCGATGGCTGGCGCTTGATCGTTGCTATTGCTGATGTTGCGCACTACGTGCCGAACGGCGGACCGCTCGACGCGGCGGCCCTCGAGCGCGCGACGTCCGTCTATTTTCCGGATCGCGTATTGCCGATGCTGCCGGAACATCTCTCGAACGGCCTGTGCTCGCTCAAGCCCGCCGTGCCGCGTCTCTGTGTGGCTTGCGAGATGCACGTCGGCGCGCGGGGCAAGATCACGCGCAGTACCTTTCGCAACGCGCTCATGCATTCCGTCGCGCGGCTGACCTACACCGAAGTCGGCGCGATGCTGGCGGGCGACTTGCAGCAGCCACACAAGCACCTGTGGCCCGAGATCGAACGTCTGCACGCCGTCTACAAAGCGCTGCGCACTGCCCGCAGCGCGCGCGGCGCGCTCGATTTCGACGCTCCTGAAATCAAGCCCAGACTGGGCGACCGCGGCGAAGTCGTGGCGCTCAGCGCAATACCACGCAACGACGCGCACAAGCTGGTCGAGGAATGCATGATCGCGGCGAATGTGGCGGCGGCGGGCTTTCTGCGCCGGCACAAGATGCCGTGCCTCTACCGCGTGCATGGCGAGCCCGAGTCGCGCAAGCTTGCTGAATTGCAGAAGTCGCTCGGGGCCCTGGGCATCGGAGTGAAGCTGCCGGAGAGTCTCGAGACGCGCGATCTGCAGCAGGTGGCCGCAAAGATTGGCGCGCGGCCTGACGCCGCTTTCCTCGAGTCGCTGATCATCCGTGCGCAGCAACAGGCGCTCTATCAGCCGGCCAACATTGGCCACTTCGGCCTCGCACTGACGGAATACGCGCATTTCACTTCACCCATCCGGCGCTATCCCGATCTCGTCGTGCACCGGGCGATCAAGCACGCCATTGCGGGCGGCGATGCCAGCGACTTCATGTATGGTCCCGAACGCATGGACGGCCTGGGGCGCGAATGTTCCCAGAAGGAGCGCCGCGCTGACGAAGCGATGCGCAGCGTCCTGCAGTACCTGAAGTGCGATTACCTCAAGAGTCACATTGGCGAGGAGTTCGACGCCACGATCACGGGCGTCGTCGATTTTGGCTTCTTCGCGCAGATCAGCGCTCTGCAGATCGACGGGCTTGTGCACGTAAGCTCGCTGCGCGATGACGAGTACTACATCGACGAACGGCTGCAGGCCTGGTGCGGCCGGCGTGGCAAACGCCGCTATCAGCTTGGCGCACCCGTGCGGGTGCGGGTCGCGAACGTGGATATGGATGATCGCCAGATCGACTTTGAGCTGGCACAGTCACCAAGCGTCAGGCCCACAGGCCCAAAAGCGCGCCGGCGCCAGCGGTAATCCCGGGGACAAACGAATGGATCCGAATCGCATCGTCTATGGCCTGCATGCGGTACGTGCGCTCATCAGCCGCAATCCGGGCCGCGTCGCCAGGCTCTGGGTGCTGGCCGGACGCGACGATCGGAAACTGCGCGAGTTGATCGCGCTTGCTGAGCGCAATCGAATCGAGGTGGGCGAGGCAAGCTCGACCCGCCTCGACCAGTTGACCCGCGGCGCCGTTCATCAGGGTGCGCTCGCGGAGGTGCGAGCCTCGCTCGATCTCGCGGAAGTGGATCTCGCGAGTCTCGTGCAGTCGATCGAGGGCAAACCGCTCCTGCTGGTGCTCGATGGCGTACAGGATCCGCACAACCTCGGCGCCTGTTTGCGCAATGCTGATGCCTTCGGCGCGCATGCCATTGTCATTCCGCGCGATCGCGCCGCGCCCGTGACTCCGGTCGTGCGCAAGGTCGCCGCTGGCGCTGCGGAGCATGTCCCGGTTGTGTCAGTGGTGAATCTCGCTCGCAGTCTCGAACAGCTGAAGGAGCTCGGCCTGTGGGTGGTTGGAGCCGACGCGCAGGCTGAGGTCGTGGCGGAGGCCGCGGCACTCGATGGGCCCCTGGCGGTGGTCCTGGGCAGCGAAGGCGAGGGCATGAGACGGCTCACCCGTGACACCTGCGACCTGCTGGTTAAGCTACCGCTGGCCGGAACCGTCGAGAGCCTGAATGTGGCGGTTGCGGCCGGGGTTCTTTTGTACGAGGTTGGGCGGCAGCGTAGGCTCAATAAGTAGACCCTTCACCCTAACCCTCGGTCTAGTCCCCTCACCCTGACCCTCTCCCCGTGAAAGGGGAGAGGGAACAGAAACTCGGCATTACCAAGGGCAGCGCGCCTTGCGATAGCGCCGGCGCTTCTATATTCTTCCCGCCCCTGCGCGACCGCCCTCGGGCTGTTCGCAGTTATAACTCCTTGCCACACCGCAAGTTTCGGGTGGCTTTACATCCAGAGGGAGACGTCGATAGCCATGCGGCACTACGAGATCGTGTTTCTGGTCCACCCTGACCAGAGCGAGCAGGTTCCGGCCATGCTCGAACGCTACAAGGGCATGATCGCGACGGGTGGTGGCAACGTGCACCGGCTCGAGGATTGGGGACGGCGCCAGCTGGCGTTTCCGATCGCCAAGGTGCACAAGGCCCACTACATCCTGCTCAACATCGAGGTCGATCAGAAGACCCTCAATGAGTTGACCGGAGCCTTCCGCTTCAGCGATGCGGTGCTCCGTCACCTCGTCACGAGCATCGACAAGGCGATCACCGAACCCTCGCCCATGGCAAAGGGCGCGGATGAAAACGAACGCGAGCGTGAGCGTCCCTTCGACGATGATGATGATTCCATGCCCTCCGGGCGTGGCGATCGTGATCGTGATCGGTCCTCCAGTTACTGAGCGCCAGAACGCCCCCCAATTTCTAAGCGTAGAGAGCAAACATGGCCCGTTTTTTCCGCCGCAAGAAATTCTGCCGCTTTACCGCGGATAACGTCGAGCAGATCGACTACAAAGACCTCGCGACCTTGAAGAGTTACGTGACCGAGACCGGCAAGATCGTGCCGAGCCGCATCACCGGCACCAAGTCGCACTATCAGCGCCAGCTGTCGCTCGCGATCAAGCGCGCGCGCTTCCTCGCGCTCCTGCCCTACACCGATCAGCACTGAAGTTTAGCGAGCGAGACCCCCATGGAAGTCATTCTTCTGCAGAAAGTCGCAAACCTGGGCGGCATCGGCGACCGCGTGAAAGTGAAGCCGGGCTTCGCGCGCAATTTCCTCCTGCCGCAGGGCAAGGCGACGATGGCGACGGCCGACAACGTCAAGAAGTTCGAAGCGCGGCGAGCGGAGCTCGAGCGTGTGGCGCAGGAAGGGCTCTGGAAGGCGCAGAAGCGCGCCGAAGCGCTCAAGGATTTCAAGCTCACGATCGCTGCCAAGGCGGGCTCCGAAGGGAAGCTCTTCGGCTCGATCGGGACTGTGGATATCGCGGAGGCGGCCACCCGTGCCGGCCACGCCATCGAACGCGCGGAAGTCCGGCTGCCGCAGGGGCCAATCCGGGTCGCGGGCGAGAATCAAGTGACGCTGCATTTGCACGCAGACGTTAATATCGAACTCCTGGTCACCATCGTTCCCGAAGAATAGCCGCCGGAGCGGCCCCGTATGCCTGGCGCGGTCCGCAACTCGAAAGACTCCGCAGTGCTCGATTCGCTGCATGTGCCGCCACATTCGGTGGAAGCCGAACAGGCGGTGCTCGGCGCGTTGATGCTCGACAACGCAGCCTGGGACGCGGTTGCGGACCTGCTGTCCGCGGAAGATTTCTACCGTCCCGATCACCGGCTCGTGTTCGAGGCCATTGCCGAGATTGCGGGCCGCAATCAGCCCTGCGATGCGGTCACGCTCTCCGATCATCTGGATCGCAAGGGCAGACTGGAGGAAGCGGGCGGGCTCGGTTACCTCGGCACACTTTCGCGCGATACCGCGAGCGCCGCCAATGTGCGCGCGTACGCGCAGCTCGTGCGCGAACGCTCGGTGCTGCGGCAGCTCATCTCCGTCGGCAATTCGATCGCCGCGAGCGCCTTCAATACGGAAGGACGTGAAACACGCGAACTCGTGGACGACGCGGAGAGACACGTCTTCGAAATTGCCGAACGCGGCGCGCGCGGCCTGAAAGGCGCCGTGCCGATCAGCGCTCTGCTCGGCCCGGTGATCGATCGCATCGATGAGCTGCATCAGAATCCCGGCAAGCTCACGGGTATCGGCAGCGGCTTTGCGACCCTCGACAGCCTGACGAATGGTCTGCAGCCGGGGGATCTGATCATCGTCGCGGGGCGCCCCTCGATGGGCAAGACGACGCTCGCGATCAACATGGCCGAAAGCGCCGTGGTGGGCGAGTCGAAGTCGGCACTCATCTTCAGCATGGAAATGTCGGCCGAGCAGCTCACCATGCGCATGCTCTCCTCAATCGGGCGGATCGATCAGACGCACCTGCGTTCAGGACGGCTCGCCGACGATGACTGGAACCGCCTTGACAGCGCGATGCGTCAGCTGCAGTCGACACGGCTCTACATCGACGAGACACCCGCGCTCACGCCTACCGAACTGCAGGCGCGCGCGCGGCGCCTGAAACGGGAGAAGGGGCTCGATCTCATCGTGGTCGACTACCTGCAGCTCATGCAGGTCGCGGGCACGAAGGAGAACCGCGCGACGGAAATTTCCGAGATCTCGCGCTCGCTCAAGGCGCTCGCCAAGGAACTGAAAGTCCCGGTAGTCGCTCTCTCGCAGCTAAATCGCGGTGTCGAACAGCGCCAGGACAAGAAGCCGGTGATGTCGGATCTGCGCGAGAGCGGCGCGCTCGAGCAGGACGCGGACGTGATTCTTCTCATCTATCGCGAAGAGGTCTACGACGCGAATACTCCGAAGAAGGGCATCGCCGATATCATTATTGCGAAACAGCGCAACGGTCCCATCGGCGAAGTGAAGCTCACGTTTCTCGGCAAGTACACGAAGTTCGAGAGCTTCGTTCCCGACTCCTACGGCGAAGGCGCTTTCTAGAGTTCATCGTGACCCAGCTGGTTCGCGCCGTCATCGATACCCGGGCGCTCAGGAAAAACCTCGAAACCGTACGCCGCTTCGCGCCGCGATCGCGGGTGATGGCGGTGGTGAAGGCCAACGCCTATGGCCACGGCCTGGTGCCCACCGCGCTTGCGCTCGCCGACGCCGACGGTTTCGCGGTCGCACGCCTGGAGGAGGGCATCGCACTGCGCCGCGCCAGCCTGCGACATCCCATCCTGCTGCTCGAGGGTGTGCTTGATGCCGCGCAACTGACCGAGGCCGCGCATCAGGATTTTGACCTGGTCGTGCACAGCCGCGATCAGATCGAAATGCTGGCTGCGTATACCGGCCTCTACCGTTTTCGCATCTGGGTCAAAGTCGACACAGGCATGAACCGGCTGGGTTTTAGGCTCGAGGAATTTTCCGACGCATGGCGGCGCGTTACGGCTCTCGCGAGCGTTGCGCCCGGTGCGCGCATCATGACGCATCTGGCCAATGCCGATATGCGATCGGATGCCAAGACACAAGCGCAGCTCGCAGCGTTTCGATCTGTTGTGGCGAACCTTGGCGCCGAGGCTTCGATTGCCAATTCCGCGGGTGTCCTCGGTTGGCCCGCCAGTCATGCCGATTGGATTCGTCCGGGGCTTTTGCTGTACGGAGTCTCTCCGTTCGCGGATACGCGCTCCGAGGATCTCGGCCTCGTTCCCGTCATGACTTTGGTGACGCGCCTCATCGCCCTACGCGATGTCAAAGCCGGCGAAACGGTCGGCTATGCGAGCGCCTGGACGGCAGCGTGCCCGACACGCGTCGCCATCGCTGCCGTCGGCTACGGCGATGGCTATCCGCGCAATATTTCTTCGGGAACGATGGTGCTCATCAACGGCGCCAGGCGACCGATTGTCGGACGGGTATCGATGGACATGATTGCGGTCGATGCCACCGAGGGGCAGCCACCGAAGATCGGCGACGAAGTCGTGCTATGGGGCCGCGGTCTGCCGGTCGAAGAGGTTGCCGCTCAAGCCGGCACGATCCCCTACGAACTCCTCTGCGGCGTGAGTCAGCGCGTCCTGCACGAAGTCATCTGACCCCTTTTTCGCTCAGCTTTCGAAGAAGCCCATCTTCACGCCGGCGAGCTGGATGACGTCGTTGTCATTCAGGCGTCGTGCCTGCGGTCCGATCGGTGTGCCGTTGACGAGCGGGTAGTCGCCTTCCTTGCCGCTGTCGACATGCACGATGAAATAGCCTTCCGCGCGGCGCGTGATGGCAGCGACCTGTACGCCCGGGCGTCCCAGTGTGGTCAATGCCTTGGTGAGTTCAAGCTCGCGTCCGGCGAACGCGCCGCTCAGCACCTGGAGCTTCGCTTTCTGGATCGGCGTGGCGCCTTCCGGCGGTCGCCGCGCGCTCTCGGCCTTTGCCGCCTGATCGGTCGCGGCTTCGACGCGGCGGATCTTGTGCTCGCCCTGGCTCGAGGGCGTGATCACCATCGTCTTCTCGAATTCGTCCTGTTCGACGTCGGCTTCCTGCGCGTCGACGAAACGGAGCTGATGATGACCCACGGTGATCAGATCGCCGTGCTGAAGGGCGTGCTTCTTGATCAGCTTGCCGTTGACGTAGGTCCCGTTGGTGCTATTCAAGTCCTCGAGGAACGAATCGTTGAGGATGTTGATGATGAGCGAGTGGTGGCCGCTCACCGCCGGGTTGTCGATGCGGATGTCGTTATCCGGCAAGCGCCCGATGGTGTAACGCTCCTTGTTCATGTTGTACTCGGCGAGCACTTGTCCATCCAGGCTTAAGATTAAACGTGCCATGTCCTGCCCTCGATTCCTTTAGCTGAACCAGCCCAAGACCTTGTCAATGACCCGCTTGCGAGCGGGGAACGAATCGACCACGTGCGTGATGAGCACCGACACGTTATCCCGGCCACCATTATCATTCGTCAATTGAATCAATTGCTTAGCAACAGTATCGAGATTAGCATTAAACGTATTTATTGTTAAGTGTATGTCTTCATCTTCGACCATGTCGGAAAGACCGTCGGAACACAACAAATAAAAGTCGCCCTTTGCCGCGACTTCCTCGTGGATTTCGACATCGACGTTCGGCTCGACGCCCAGTGCCCGCGTCACATAGTTCTTGTTGGTCGCACGCTGCGCTTCTTCCGGCGAGTAGAAACCGCGGTCGACCAACTCCTGGAGCAGCGAATGATCCATGGTGAGCTGCTCGAAGCGGTCCGCCCGCAGGCGATAGAGACGCGAGTCGCCGACATGGGCCATCGTGATGTGATTGTCGTAAAACAGGCAGCAGACGATCGTCGTGCCCATGCCTTCGCATTGCGGCTGCGTCTTCGACGTCTGATAGATGATCTTGTTGGCGCGCTGAATGGCGTCGCGCAGGATGATGCTTGGCCGGTTCAGCCCGGTCTCGCGATCCGGATGGTCGAGCGTTTCGCGCGCGAGAGCCTCGCGCACCAGATTGACGATAGTCTTGACCGCGATCCCGCTCGCGACCTCGCCCGCGTTATATCCGCCCATGCCGTCCGCGAGCACGTACAGCCCGATGTCGACGTCGAACTGAATCGTGTCTTCGTTGTGCTCGCGCACGCGTCCGGTGTCGGTAACACCTACTGACCGCATCTTGGCTCGAAGATTGGGGACCATTGCGACTGCCATGCAGGGGGCGCCCTAGTGGGCGTCCGAAGCGCCGCACGCGCGGAGCGCCGTCGCCATTTCAGCTCCGGTTTGAAAGCGCTCCTCGGGTCGCTTGGCCAGGGCGCGATTGATCACCTTGTCCAACGCCCGCGGCAGGTCCGGTCGAATCGTCCCAATCGGCGTGTGCGGGTCGTTCGCGATCTTGTACATGAGCGCTGTCATGGAATCGGCACGGAACGGCAGCTGACCGCAGGTGAGCTGGTAGAGGGACACGCCGAGCGCAAACAGATCCGCGCGGCCGTCGAGTTGACGGCCCTCAAGCTGCTCAGGCGCCATGAATGAAGGTGTGCCGAGCACGATGCCGGTCTTGGTGCTGCCGCCATCGGTAAGTCGCGCTATACCAAAGTCCGTGATTTTCAGAGCGTTGCTGTCCGCGTCGAACATTATATTAGCGGGTTTGATGTCCCGGTGAATCACGTTCTGCCGATGCGCGAAATGCAAAGCGTCGGCAACCCGCGCGCCGATGTCGATCACCATGGCGGTCGAAAGCATCTTGCCAGGCAGCGTGTGGTCGCTCAGATGGTGGCCCCGCAAATACTCCATGACGATGTAGGCGAGTCCCTGATCTTCACCGGCATCGTAGATCACCACGATGTTGGGATGATTCAGTCGGCCGGCCATTTCCGCTTCACGGAAGAAGCGCTCGCGTGCGCCGGCGAGTTCGAGCTCGCCAAACTCGGCGGCCAGTGCGATCGCCTTGATGGCAAGCGTGCGATTGATTTTCGGATCGCGCGCGAGATACACGACGCCCATGGCGCCACGTCCGAGCTCGCGGTCGATCCGATAGCGGCCGAGAGCAGTCAACGGCCCACCTTTGCGGTGGCCGTGATCGCTCGCTGGCACCGTTTTCCTCATTCGCAAGATTCCTCGAAACGGCAGCCCAGCCAGCGTAACGAACGGCCGGGCCTTATGTCACAAGCGGCGCGCAGTATAGACGACATCTTTTTGTTCTTTCGGCCGTTTTGCAGGGATTGTGAGCAGTTACGCACGGTCAG
>JBGPLJ010000105.1:0-10456 GCA_041486385.1 Steroidobacteraceae bacterium | reverse complement strand
TGGTCCTTCATGCGTTGCATGTGCTCGTGCGGGCTCACGTGGAAATTGCCGGTGGCCGAAACGAAGATGTCGGCTTTGTCGGCGGCGTAGTCCATCGGCACAACGCGGTCACCCTCCATCGCGGCCTGCAGCGCGCAGATCGGATCGATCTCGGTCACCCACACCTGCGCCGAGAGGGCGCGCAACGCCTGGGCGGAACCCTTGCCCACGTCGCCATAGCCTGCGACAACCGCGACCTTGCCTGCGACCATCACATCGGTCGCGCGCTTGATGCCGTCGACCAGCGACTCGCGGCAACCGTAGAGATTGTCGAACTTCGACTTGGTCACCGAGTCGTTCACGTTGATGGCCGGGAACGCGAGCTCCTTGTCCTTCGCCATCTGATAGAGGCGCTTGACGCCCGTCGTGGTTTCTTCGCTCACACCTTTGACGGCTTTCAGGCGCTTCGAATACCAGGCGGGATCCTTCTTCAGCATCTCCTTGATGCTGGCAAAGAGCGCCTCCTCTTCCTCACTCGCCGGTTTCGCGATGACGGCTTGATCCTTCTCCGCTTTCGCACCAAGGTGCAAAAGCAGCGTCGCGTCGCCACCGTCGTCGAGAATCATGTTCGAGTAGCCGCCATCCGGCCACGTGAAGATCTTGTGGGTGTAGTCCCAGTACTCCACAAGAGTTTCACCCTTGTATGCATACACGGCTGTGCCGGCCGCCGCGATGGCCGCGGCTGCATGATCCTGGGTCGAAAAAATATTGCACGATGCCCAGCGCACGTCGGCGCCGAGCGCCTTCAGCGTTTCGATCAGCACCGCTGTCTGGATCGTCATGTGAAGCGATCCAGTGATGCGCGCGCCACGCAGGGGCTGCGTCGCGGCGAATTCCTCGCGGACGCCCAAGAGGCCCGGCATCTCGGTTTCCGCGATGCGGATTTCCTTGCGGCCCCAGTCGGCGAGCTTCAGGTCGGCAACCTTGAAGTCGTTCTTCGCATTGGTCTGTAGTACTGCGCTCATAGTGTTCAAGTCTCCGTTGACTAAACTTTGAGGCGCCGTTGTCTTTAGTGCCAGCGCCGTTCGAGCCTCGCGGAACCATCCCGCTGCAGCGCCCCTCGAACGTTCTGGCAATGAATCTCGTAGCTAGCCGGTCGCGCGCGCCTTGCTGCCCGCCTCCGCGGCGAGTACTTGCGCCTTGTCCGTCTTCTCCCAGGTGAACTCCGGCTCCTCGCGGCCAAAATGGCCGTAGGCCGCCGTCTTCTGGTAGATCGGACGCAGCAGATCGAGCATCTGCACGATGCCCTTCGGCCTCAGGTCAAAATGCTTGAGCACCAGCTCTTCGAGCGTCTCGTCCGGAACTTTGCTGGTCCCGAAAGTGGTGAGCATGACGCTCGTCGGCCGCGCCACCCCGATGGCATATGACACCTGAACCTGGCAGCGGCTGGCAAGCCCCGCGGCGACGATATTCTTCGCGACATAGCGCGCGGCATACGCCGCCGAGCGATCGACCTTCGACGGATCCTTGCCGGAGAAAGCGCCGCCGCCGTGAGGCGCCGCGCCGCCGTAGGTATCCACGATGATCTTGCGGCCCGTAAGTCCGCAGTCGCCCTGGGGTCCGCCGACGACGAATCGGCCCGTGGGATTCACCAGGTATTTGATGCCCTTCGCAATCATGTCCTTCGGCAGCACCGGCTTGATGATCTCCTCGATCACGGCCTCGGTGAGCTTGCTGTGTTCAATCTCCGGCGCGTGCTGTGTCGACAGCACGACGGTGTCGATCTCCTTCGCCTTGCCGTCAACGTAGCGCACCGTCACCTGCGACTTCGCATCGGGCCGCAGCCACGGCAGCTTGCCCGATTTGCGCAGCTGCGCCTGGCGCTCGACGAGGCGATGCGACAGGTGAATCGGCAGCGGCATGAGCTGCGGCGTTTCCGTGCATGCGTAGCCGAACATCAGGCCTTGATCGCCCGCGCCCTGTTCGAGATTGAGCCCCCGGCCTTCATCGACGCCCTGCGCGATGTCCGGAGACTGCTTGTCGTAGGCCACGAGCACCGCGCAGCCCTTGTAGTCGATGCCGTATTCGGTGTTGTCGTAGCCGATACGCTTGATCGTCTCACGCGCAACCGATTGGTAGTCGACCACCGCTTGCGAGGTGATCTCCCCCGCCAGCACCACGAGCCCCGTGTTGCAGAGAGTCTCCGCCGCCACGCGCGAGTACTTGTCCTGCGCCAGGATGGCGTCGAGGATCGCGTCCGAAATCTGGTCCGCCACCTTGTCGGGGTGCCCTTCGCTCACGGACTCGGAGGTAAAGAGATAGCTGTGGCTCATGTGCTGAGATAGTCCTGCTGCAAAATTATGTTAGTCAAGAGACCCTCGCCCAGGCCGTCACTAGCGCAGGACGAATCGTCCGCCATCGGCGCGCAAATCGAATTGGCCCTCGCGCACCGTCCGCATCCAGGCGACGGTCTCGATCAGGCCGCCAAAACAATACAGATGCGGTTTGACAATACGCGCCGCAAGATCCGGCGTCAGGTCGCCTATGATACCTGTGAGCATCTCGTCCGGCGTAGTGGCCATGTGTGCCAGGTTGCTCAAGGCGCTGGTATTTCTCATCAATGCGTTCAGGGAAGCGCCGATTCCGCACCGGGCAGCGAAGCGGATGAGCTTCGGAAGTGGCGTCGGTCCCGCGATACCCACGTGGACCGGCAATCGGATACCCTGGCGGCCGAGCTCCCCCACCCATTCGACCACCGCCTGGGGGTTGAATCCGAACTGAGTCACAAGCCGGACGTCGGTGCCGGTGCGGTCGGCGAACGCTTGTTTGACTTGCAGGGCCTGCTTCAGGCGCGCCGGACCGATCGTGCGGTTACCTTCCGGGTGCCCGGCAACACTGATGGTCTTGATTGCGGCATCGACGGTGAGACCGGACTCGAGGATCTCGAGAGTGCTGGTGTAGGGCCCCGCCGGGTCCTTGCGATCGCCTGCGATCAGAAGCATCTGCGAGATGCCCGACTCCCGCATCTCATTGAAAGAGGCACGCAGGCTGGCTTCGCTGTGAACCTCGCGCGCGGCAATATGCGGGCAGGGTGTAAATCCAAGCTGCACGAGCCGCGCTGCGAGCCTCAGGACATCGCGTATGTCCGTTTTTGGCGGGTGCGCGACATAAATCGACGCGCCCGGGGGCAGATAGCGGGGCAGCTCCGGCAGTACGGCTTCATCATGGGGCGTGATCTCGGTCGAGGCCCGGCCGACGAATTCGACAATGCGCGCCTTGAGCTCGTCTTGGGCGCTGCACTTCACCACAGTGCTCATCTTTTTTTCGGCCTGCGTCGGGATATGCATGTATTAGCCGCGTTTGCGTGACACGACGAAAGTCTCGTCGTTGAACCACAGGCCCCCATGCTTCATCAGCACGGCCTGTGTGGCTTCAAGGTACTTGGAATTCGTCACCGCTGAATCGAGGCGCTCGTCTTCGATCTGATTGACATAGATCGCGGCATTCCAGGCGGCGAACAGCGTCGAGGTGCCGATGCGGTCGCCAATCTCGGACGGCAGCGTGTGCATTTCATAGCGAAACAGCGCTTTCTCATCGCTCGGCGCAGTCAATGTGAAGTCGCGCGCTTCGCGGCCGAGTTCGGTCTTGAGCGCTTCCAGGAGCTTCTGACGATCGACGGTGAACGGATTCTCCTCCGGCCAGAGCCTCTGAATGATTTCCAGGCCCGGATCGTGCCCATAGGATTGAATCGCGAGCAGGCGGCCGCCCGGCGCGAGACTGCGCGCGAGCGGGGCCAGCACTTTCTGCGCCTTGAACTGGGCGGACATGCGGGCGCGCCAGGGCTGAGACGCGACAATGAGATCATAGGTCTCGAATACCCGCCCCGGCCGCGGAATGACCGCATCGAGCAGAAACTTGTGGTCCTCCCGATAGATCACCAGCACCGACGGCCGCACGTACACGGGATTGCCTGTCTTGCCGCTCGGCTTCGTCTGCCATCCGTAGGCTAGCGTCTGACCGAGCGCTTCAATTTGCTCGCCATACTCGTGGGAAGTATTGCCCTGCAGCCGTACTTCCTGCCAATTGAGCGCCGCGGCCGACGCGAGGTCGCGCGGCATGAGGCGCGGCGCTTCGGCATAGTTGAGGTTGGTGACGACAAGCACAGTCGCCGGATGCTCGTAGAACCGGTCGGGCATCTTTTCGAGGCCGAGCCGCACGTCCTCGAGACTGATCTCCTTGGCGACGACGAGCAGCGGCACCGTGGGGAAGTGGCGGTGCGTGCTGCGCATGAGGCGCGAGAGCACGGTGGCGTCGCCCATGCCTGCGTCGAATACGCGAATGGCAGGCGGACTTGGCCTGAGCTGGGCGAGTTCCTGAGCCGCGCGCCGGGCGACCGCCGATTTCTCATTGCAGGTGTTAACGAAGGCCAGGTACTTCTGACGATTGTCGTAGAAGCGAAATGGCGGCGACTCGCTGCCCGCGTCGGCCGGCTTGGCGCCGCTGGCGTCCTTAACGGATGCATTCACGTCTTCATCCCCCACAACCCGACGCAATGGCCGACTACCCTAGCGGTGGGCGCCGGGCGAAGGAAATCGTTTAAGCAAATTCGTACTATCAAATGTCAGTATCCGGGGGCAGGCGCCGGTACCGGACCCCTGTTTGCAAGGGCCTGAAGGCCTTTTTGGGTTGCAGTGCCTTGGATTCGCTAGCACTATTCGCCACCCGCGCCCGCGCTGACTTGTCGGTCAAATGCAGCTCAACCGCTTCGATCTGAACCTCCTGACGGCGCTCGATGCCTTGCTCCACGAGAAAAACGTGACGCGAGCGGCCGAGCGCGTCTATGTCTCGCAGCCGGCCATGAGCGCGGCCCTGCAGAAGCTCCGGGACTACTTCGACGATCCGTTGCTGGTCCGGGTCGGGCGGGAAATGGAGCTCACTCCACGCGGCCTCGCCCTGGTCGAACCCGTGCGCGAGGCACTCCTCAGAATTCAGGTGACGCTCAGAACGCAGCCGACGTTCGACCCGGCCACGGTGAAACGCAGTTTTGTCGCGATTGTCGGCGATGTGGCGGCCCCGCTCGTCATGCCACGGGTTCTCGCACGCCTCTCGCGCGACGCGACGGGCATCCAGTGTCACGTCGAGCCCGTCCTGCAGAACAGTCTCACCCGCCTCGAATACGGCGAAGCGGACCTTTGCCTCACCATCGACAGCCCACGGCTCTTTGGCCTGCGCGCCTACCCGGAATCGATGCGTATTGCCGAATTGCGGCCGGTGAGCTGGACCTGCATTGTCGCGAAGGATCATCCGACTGTCGGAGATACGATATCGGCGGCGGAATTTCTGAGCCTTCCGCACATTCTGCCGCGGCCGGCGGGCGCCATCGAGTCGCTGGAAGAAGCGGCGCGACGGCTCCTCAATGCCGAGGTCGAAGTGCGCGCCACGGCGCATAGCCTGATGGAATTGCCCTTCATGCTGGCGGGCACGCCGCTGGTCGCGACTTTGCCCGACCGGCTGGCGCGGCTCATTGCGCCGCTCGCGCCGGTCAAGATCTTCCCGATCCCGATCGACATGCCGGTGCGCCGCGAAATCCTGCTCTGGCACAAGCGCAACGAACCGGACCCCGGCCACGCCTGGTTCCGCAATCTCTTCATCGAGTTCGAGCGCGAACCTTAGCGTCGCCGCGAGGGTGAGGGTCCAGATCGACGTCTTCCCGTTCGACGGTTTCGGGGAGTCAGTCAGCGGAGGGGCCGTGTCTGCGCCCGGCTCCAGCGTTCACACGCAACGTTCCTTAGACGACCTGCCCGCAAACATCGCTAGACCGGGCTTGCCAGACCCCATCCGCTGCCCGCCTCCCCGAAATTCGCGACAGCGAATAACGCCTTCTTACCTTCGCTCCCAGTCGGCGATCGATTTCCCTTCGCGCACGAGCTTTACGAGCAGCGGTGCCGGCTGCCAGTGCATGGGGCCGAAGAGGTCGCGATACTTGTTGATGCCGTCGAGCAGCGTCTTCAAGCCGATCGTGTCGGCGTAGAACATCGGGCCGCCGCGGTAGCGCGGAAATCCGTAGCCCGCGGCCCACACCACGTCGATGTCGCTCGCGCGGATGGCAACGCCCTCTTCGAGGATGCGCAGTCCCTCATTGAGGAGCGGGTACAGGCAGCGCTCGAGAATTTCCTCACCGCTATGCGAGCGCTGCGGCACACCGAGCTTGCGCGCGCGCTCGGCAATGAGCGCGATCGCTTCCGGATCGTCGTGCCGCGTGCGGTCGCCAGGCACATAGCGATAGTAGCCTTTGCCGTTCTTCTGGCCGAAGCGCCCGGCGTCCGCGAGCGCGAAGTCCGCCTGATAGTAGGCCGGATCCGGCGGGTACTTGTCGGCGTTCGCTTTGTGAACATTCACGCCGACGTCGACGCCCGCCATGTCGAACACGGCAAGAATCCCCATCGCCATGCCCCACTTCTCGAGCACGGAATCGATCTGCTTCGGCGTCGCGCCTTCGAGCGCCATGCGTTCGGCTTCGCGCGCGTAGCCTTCCATCATGCGGTTACCGATGAAGCCGTAGCACACGCGCGCCAGCACGGGTGTCTTCTTCAACGGGCGGGCCAGGTCAACGGCCGTTCGTATCGTCTCCGGCGAAGTCTTCGCTGTGCGCACCACTTCAAGCAGCGGCATCACGTTCGCCGGTGAAAAGAAGTGCATGCCGACGACATCCTCGGGACGCTTCACCGCAGTCGCAATGTCGTCGATGTCGAGCGTTGACGTATTGGTAGCGAGCAATGCGCCCGGCTTCGCCACGCGATCGAGCGCAGCGAAGATCTTCTTCTTCAGATCGACGTTCTCGAATACTGCCTCGATGAACACATCCGCATCCGCCGCGTCTTCGTACTTGAGCGCGCCGCGAATGAGCGCCATGCGCTTCTTCATTTCATCGTCCGTCAGGCGGCCGCGCTTGACGGTGGTCGCGTAATTCCCCGCGATCACTTTGAGTCCGCGGTCGATCGCTTCCTGGCTGACGTCGATCAGCGTGACCGGAATTCCCGCGTTCGCGAAACACATCGCGATGCCACCGCCCATAGTGCCCGCGCCGACAATGGCCGCTTGCTTGATGGGCCGGCTCTTGAGGTCCACCGCAATGCCGGGAATCTTCCGCGTCTCGCGCTCGGCGAAGAACACGTGGATCAGCGCCTTCGCTTCGAGCGTTGCCTTGCATTCATTGGCGAGCTCGGTTTCGTAAACGAGCCCTGCCGCGAACGGCAGACGCACGGCCGCTTCGATCGCCTTGATGGCGGTCAACGCTGCGGTCCGATTCGGATACTGCTTCGCGGCCTGCGCGCGCTGTTTCGCGAAAACTTCAGGTGTGGCCGAGGCAGCCGCCACCTGGCGTTCGCTCGTGCGCCGCGGTCCCGTGCCGCCCGCAATGAGCTCGCGCGCGAACGCAATCGCGCCGGCGTTGAGATCGCCCTCGATGATCCGATCGATGAAGCCCAGCTCGACGGCCTTCGGAGCATCGACGGGACGCGCCGATATGATCATATCGAGCGTCGCATCCGCGCCGATGAGCCGCGGCATGCGTTGCGTTCCACCCGCGCCCGGAATGATGCCGAGCGTCACTTCCGGCAGCCCGAAGCGCGCGCCGGGAGCCGCAACCCGATAGTGACAGGCGAGCGCGATCTCAAGACCGCCACCCATGGCTGTGCCGAATAGTCCGGCAACCACGGGAACATTCAGATTCTCGTATTGCGCGAAGAGCTCACGGTATTCCTCTTCCTTGGGTGGGCCTGAAAACTCGCCAATATCAGCGCCCGAAAAGAACGTACTGCCGCTGCAGAGAAGAACCACGGCGCGCACATCTTTGCGCGCGGCGATTTCGCCCACCGCGTCGCGCAGACCCGCGCGCACCGCCGCGTTGACGGTGTTGACGGGTGGGTTATCGACGACGATGACGGCAACACCAGCGTCGAAGCTCAGATTGACGATCTTGCTCATATTTTCCTTCTGCTCATGCCCTTAGTGACTGCGCGTGATGTCGCAGATGGTCGTCGATGAAGGTCGAAATGAAGTAATAGCCGTGATCGTAGCCCTCGTGCCACCGCAGAGTGAGCGGGTAGCCCGCACGCGCGCAGGCTTCCTCGAAGCGCCCGGGATGGAGCTCGCGCTCGAGAAACTGATCGGCAAGTCCCTGATCGATGAGAATGCGTGGCCCGCGTTTCGCATCCTGCACTTCGAGCATCAACAGCGTCGCATCGTATTCGCGCCAGCGTGCGCGATCGGCGCCGAGATATCCGGTGAAAGCTTTCTGACCCCACGGACACTCGCTCGGCGCTGCGATGGGCGCAAACGCGGAAATCGAAAGATAGCGACCGCGATTCTTGAGCCCGATAGTGAGCGCGCCATGCCCACCCATCGAATGACCGAAGATTCCCTGACGCTGCATGTCCGCCGGAAAGTTCGCGGCGACAAGCGCCGGCAATTCTTCGGTGACATAGGAGTACATGCGGTAGTGCGCCGCCCAGGGCTGTTCGGTCGCGTCGAGATAAAAGCCCGCGCCGACGCCGAAATCCCATGACGCGGTATCGCCGGTGAGCGGCACGCCGCGTGGGCTCGTATCCGGCGCCACCAGCATCAAACCCAATTCCGCCGCGCGGCCAAGAGCGCCAGCCTTGGTCATGAACGTTTCTTCGTTGCAGGTAAGCCCGGCGAGGTAGTAGAGCACGGGCACGGGCCCGCGCTCAGCGGCAGGCGGGACGAACACGGCGAAGCGCATCGCGCTGGCCGTGTTTGTCGCCTGATGGCGGTAGAAACCGACGGCACCGCCGAATGCGCGGTGCCGGCTGAGCGTCTCGAGTTGTGCCAAGACTCAAGCCGCCAGAACGCCCTTCGACTTGGCGACGTGCGTCGCAATCAGGTCCATGAGCGGCGGGCTGAGGCAGTCGTAAGGCTCGAGGCCGAGCTCCTTCAGGCGCGCGCGTATGCCTCCCATCTGGTCGGGCTTCGCCCCGCCCGTCTCGATGATGGAAGAGACGAACGCGGCGAATTCGGGTGCGGCCCAGCCTTTGTCCTTGGAGAGTTCGGGATGCACGAAGTCAAAACCGTAGAACGGGTGCGCCTTGTTCTCGATGCGCCCATACATGTGCACGCCACAACCCGTGCACGCATGCCGTTGAATGGCGGCGTTCGCATCGACCACTTTCAGTTTCTGGCCGTTCGCCGTAACACTCAGCTTGTCGCGGCCGATCACGGCGACTACCGAGAACACTGCGCCTTGCGGCTTCCAGCATTTGCTGCAGCCACAAGCGTGGTTGAACGCTACGTCGCTCGCGAGCGTCACCGTCACCGGGTCCTTGGCGCACTTGCAGGTGAGCGTTCCGCCCTTGAAACCCTTGGTCCCGGCTTTGACGCCGTTGTCGACGGCCGGATGAATCTTGACAGCCATGATGAGCCCCCTCTTCTTTTGTTTGCTGCTAGAACTTGACTACCGCGCGGATCGATTCACCCGCGTGCATCAGGTCGAAAGACTTGTTGATGTCGTTGAGCGGCAGAATGTGGGTGATGAGATCGTCGATATTGATCTTCCTGTCCATATACCAGTCGACGATTTTCGGCACATCGGTGCGGCCGCGCGCGCCCCCGAATGCCGTGCCCTTCCAGACGCGGCCCGTGACCAGCTGAAAGGGACGCGTCTTGATTTCCTGGCCGGCGCCGGCAACACCAATGATGACCGAGACGCCCCAGCCGCGATGGCAGCACTCGAGCGCCTGGCGCATGACATCGACATTGCCGATGCACTCGAAGCTGTAGTCCGCGCCGCAGTCGGTGAGACCCACGAGATACGCCACGAGATCGCCGCCGACTTCCTTCGGATTCACGAAGTGCGTCATGCCGAACTTCTCGCCGAGCGCCTTGCGCTTCGGATTGAGGTCGACACCGATGATCTTGTTCGCGCCCGCGAGCCGCGCGCCCTGGATCACGTTGAGGCCGATGCCGCCGAGGCCGAACACCGCGCATTTGGCGCCGGGCTGAACCTTGGCCGTGTTCAGCACCGCGCCGATGCCGGTGGTCACGCCGCAGCCGATATAGCAGACCTTGTCGAACGGCGCGTCTTCGCGGATTTTCGCGACCGCGATCTCTGGCAGCACGGTGAAATTCGCGAAGGTCGAGCAGCCCATGTAGTGGTGGATTTTCTCGCCCTTCAATGAAAAGCGAGATGTGCCGTCCGGCATCACGCCCTGGCCTTGGGTGCCGCGGATGGCGGTGCAGAGGTTGGTCTTGCGCGAGAGGCAGGACGGGCACTGCCGGCATTCCGGCGTGTAGAGCGGGATGACGTGGTCATCCTTCTTCACCGAGGTGACGCCCGGTCCGACTTCGACCACGACGCCGGCGCCCTCGTGGCCGAGGATGGCGGGGAACAGCCCTTCCGGGTCCTTGCCCGAGAGCGTGAACTCATCGGTGTGGCAGATGCCGGTGGCCTTGATCTCGA
>JBGPLJ010000104.1:0-10484 GCA_041486385.1 Steroidobacteraceae bacterium | reverse complement strand
CCCGTCGGCCGGCAGGCGGTCGAGGATTTCGTCGGCAAAGCCGCGGATCACCTGGCGACCGGTCCAGTCGGTCATGCGGTCGATCCAGATGACGAGTCCACCGGTCGAGAGGCCGCCCAGGTGATTGTAGCGTTCGAGCAGAACGACATCGGCGCCGGCCTTTGCGGCGGCGTAGGCGGCGGCGCTGCCCGACGGCCCTCCACCCACCACGAGCACGTCGCACTCGTGGTAGATGGGTACGTCGCGCGCGGCCTCGCGGATGAAGCCGGTGCCGTTGCGCGGAGGTTGCGTGCGACTGCGCGATTCGAATACGTCGGATAGCAGCAGACGCTCTTCCGTCTGCATCACCGTGCGGACCGTGGGCTTCAGGGTGTCGGACATGCTGGGACCTCGGTCCACTTCTTGAACTGCTCGGAATTATAGATGCGGACTTCGACTCTTCCATGGCTACCACTCGTTGGAGTGGCCCGCCAGTGCTCCAGCCCTGTGCCGGCCATATGCGATACTCGCCCCTTGTCCCGAAATGCGGCAAGACATTGGGAGTCGACAATGGCAGCTCTGCGGAGTCTTTCGGCTGATTCACCGTCTCGCCGCGCGCACTGGTATGCGCTGGGCCTGTCCGAAGCGGACATGGCAAAGCCCAAGATCGCGGTCGTTAACTCCTCCTCCGAGCTGGCCGTGTGCTTTGCCCACCTCGATGGCGTCGCCAAGGTCGTGAAGGAAGCCATCCGCGCTGCCGGCGGCGTTCCGTTCGAGGTACGCACAACGGCGCCGTCCGACTTCATCACCGGCGCCGCCAAGCACGGCTCCTACATTCTTGCCGCGCGCGATCTGGTGACGAATGACATCGAAGCGCAGGTCGAGGCCGCGGTGCTCGACGGCATGGTGTGCCTGACCTCCTGCGACAAAACGCCACCGGGGCACCTGATGGCGGCGGGAAGGCTCAATATCCCGACGATACTAGTCATTGGCGGCTATCAGGCTTCCGGCCAGATCAACGGCGATCCGGTCGATCTCGAGGACCTCTGGTCCGGCACCATCGGGCTCGCGTTCGGCAAGCCCCTGCGCCACGATCTGGAGCAAATGACGCGGCAAGCGGTGCGCGGCCCGGGCGTATGCGCCGGCATGGCCACCGCCAACACCATGCACAGTGTGGTGGAGGCGCTGGGCATGTGCATTCCGGGCTCCGCCCCGGTGCGCGCCAACAGTGAAAAGATGTTCGCGGCAGCTCGGCGCGCGGGCGAGCGCATTGTCGCGATGGTGCACGAGGACCTGAAGCCCCGCCAGATTCTCACCGAAGGCGCGTTTCGCAACGCGATCGCCACGGTGCTTGCGGTGTCGGGCTCGATCAACGCGATCAAACATCTGCAGGCGACCGCCGTCGAGGCGAGAGCGAATGTCGACATCTTCGCCCTTTGGGAAGAGATGGGCCGCAAGGTCCCGATATTGACGGCCGTGCGCCCCAATGGGCCGGTGCGGATCGAGGGCTTTGAGGATGCGGGCGGCGCACGCGCCATTCTCAAGCAGCTGGAGAGCATCATCGACACGTCGGTGATGACTTGCATGGGCGAAACATTGGCCCAGAGCCTTGCCGACTATCAGGTACCCGATCCGCAGATCATCCGCCCGCTCAACAACCCGATCGCGCCCGGCCCCTCTATCGCCATACTCAAGGGATCGCTGGCACCCGAAAGCGCCGTGGTCAAGCTCGGCATTCCGGATGGCAAGCGCCCGGAATTCTTCGAGGGCAAGGCCCGAGTCTATGACGACACCGAAACCGCCATGCGCGATATCCGCGACGGCACGCTGAAAGCCGGCGAAGTCGTTGTCCTGCGCGGCCAGGGCCTGAAGGGCGGACCCGCGATGGGTGGAGGCGCATCACTGTTGTTATTCGCCATTGATGCGGCGGGGCTGGCGCACGATGTCGCTTTGGTCACCGACGGCCAGCTTTCCGGGCTGTGCCTCAAGGGACTCACGGTGGCCGAAGTCGCGCCCGAAGGCGCGGTCGGCGGACCGATCGGGCTGACCCGCACGGGCGACACCGTACGTATCAGCGTCGCGGACCGATCGCTCGACCTGCTCGTCAGCGAGCAGGAACTGATCGCGCGCCGCGTCGGCGTGCCCGTGGGATTTGCGACCCCGGCCGATGGCTATCTGGGTATCTATCGGCGCGACGTGCAGTCCATGTCCACCGGGGCGGTGCTGACCGAACCCGTCAAGTAAGGAGCTCAGACTTCACTTGCGACCCGGGTTGGCTCGTTGGTCGTCGCGGCCGAAGGATTTCCTGCACGGACCACCGCTGCGATCCACAGCACGCAAATCGAGACCACTGCCGGACATACGGCCAGCAGCGCATAGATGCGCACGACCGGCATGCCGCTCGAGAGGACGGTGCCGGCAATGATCGGACCGAGGATCGCCCCGAGCTTTGCGACCGAGGTCGCGAGGCCTCCGCCGCTCGCTCGAATCGCGCTCGCGTAGTAGATACCGGCGATCGAGTGCATGCCGAAATGCATGGCGCTCATCACGATGGCCCCGCACACGGCGATGTACAGGAAGGCATCATGCGGTACCACGCCGAAGCCGACCAGGAGCAGCAACGGCACGGCGCCCGCCGCACAGACGGCGATCGCGCCCGGACCGAGCCGATCCGTGAAGCGCATCAGAGCGAGTGCCGCGCAGGCGGCGAGCGCCGAGGAGATCGAGGCGACGAGCGCGGCCGTGCGACGTGGAAACTGCAAGGACTCGATGATGATCGGACTCCAGGATGACAGGACGAAGATGGCGAGCGAGCTCATGAGATACGCGAGCCACAGGAGCGGTGTGATGAGGCGCAGATTGCCGCGAAAGTAATTCCCAATGCGAAAGCTTGGGTCCGTTCTCACCTCATCGCTGAGCACGAAACGATCTGTCGGCGAGACGTCACATGCAGCATCGATCCGCTTCAAGGTGCGTACCACCAGATCGGGACGCCGTCCCTTGATCACCAGAAAACGAATCGACTCCGGCAGGCCGAGCCACAATGCAACCGCACAGCACAGCGTCCCAATGCCCGCGATGAAATACACGCCCTGCCAGCCGTATCGCGGAGCCAGCAGATTGGTCAGCGGCCCCACGACGGCGCCGCCGAAGCTGTAGCCAACCATGATGATCGTCACGACCGTCGAGCGGATCCGACGGGGAACGAACTCGATGTTGAGTGCCCAGGCGAGCGGTATCAGGCCGCCAATCGGAAGCCCGTTGACGAAGCGCATGAAGAGCAGCGCGTGAAAGCTGGAAGCAGCAGCCGTGGCAGCGGTCAGGATTCCGAACGCGAACGCCGTCGCGATGATCGTCGGTCGGCGCCCGATGCGGTCGGCCACGTACGTGAACAGGAACGCACCGATCGTCATGCCGGCAAGTCCGGCTGAGACCAGGTAGCCGATCATCGTATTGGTCAGATGCAGCTCATCGCGCATGTACGGGGCGGTGAAGCCGATCATCAGCTGGTCGATGCCATCGAACGCCGTGATCAGCCATGACAGTACGATGACGCGGTAGTTGAAGCGGCCGAGCGGGCGTCGGTCGATCAGCATTGCGACATCGACGGTTCGCGGTTCGCTCGACATGGATCAGCTCCGGCGAGTTCGAAGGAGCTCGCGCTGCCGTTTCAGGCTAGCACGCTGTATGCCTCCTGGCGATCGCGACGGTGCGCAGCGATCAGCGCAATCTGGGAGCCACCGTCGGCGTGTGGTATATATTTCGAATACCTCTCGTACGAGCACTGAGCAATGACATCAGTCATGCCGCGGGTCCGACTGACGAGTCTCGCGCATGGCGGCGGCTGCGGATGCAAGCTCGCCCCTTCCGTATTGCAGGAGCTGCTGGCGCAGTTGCCCTCGGCCGCGGCTTTCGCGAACCTGCTTGTCGGGACCGAGACCAGCGACGATGCGGCAGTGTGGCGGCTGGACGGCGATACCTGCGTGATCGCGACGACGGATTTCTTCACACCGATCGTCGATGATCCGCTGGACTTCGGCCGCATCGCGGCCACCAACGCCATATCGGACGTCTATGCGATGGGCGGCCGGCCGATCATGGCTCTAGCCATCGTCGGCATGCCGCTTGGCAAGATCTCGACAGATGACATGCGCGACATCCTTCGCGGCGGCGCCGAGGTCTGCGCGAGCGCCGGCATACCGGTCGCTGGTGGTCATTCGATCGACACTCCCGAACCGATCTACGGGCTCGCCGTCATCGGCACCTGCGCCGCACGGGACGTCCGCCGCAACTCCACTGCAAGGCCGGGCGACGCATTGATCCTGACCAAGCCGATCGGCGTCGGAATCTATTCCGCCGCGATCAGACGCGAAGCGCTCGGGCCGGACGGTTATGCGGAGATGATCGCCACGACGACGCTGCTCAACAGGGTCGGCACCGATCTTGCGCGCGAGGAGGCGGTGCACGCGATGACGGACGTGACGGGATTCGGCCTGCTCGGGCACGGGCTCGAGATGGCGCGTGGCTCAGGTCTGCGACTGGTGCTGAATGCCGCCGCGGTACCGCTGCTTGAGCGTGCGGCGGACCTGGTACGGCAGGGTTTCGTGACGGGCGCCTCGCAGCGCAACTGGGCGAGCTACGGCGATGCGGTCGAGCTGCCGGCAAATTACCCCGAATGGCGGCGGCATCTGCTCACGGATCCGCAGACATCGGGCGGTCTCCTCGTGGCCGTCACCCCCACCGGTGTCGAAAGCATGCTTCGCTTGGTGCGCGCCGCCGGCTGTTCGGCCGCGTGTGTGGTTGGACGGATGGAAGCCGGCGCGCCCGGGATCAGAGTCGTAGAATCAATGCTGGAGCAATTGTGATCAGCGATGAATACGACGTCGTGATCGTCGGTGGCGGACTCGCCGCCATGAGCGCGGCCATGACCAGCGCGCGCCTCGGCCGGCGCACCTCGATCCTCACGGGGGGCGTTCCCGGCGGCCAGCTGGTGAGCATCAACAAGATCGAGGGGGTACCGGGCTTCCCGGAGGGCGTTGCCGGCTACGATCTCTGCCCCATGGCGCAGGAGCAGGCGAACGCGGCAGGCGTGGAATTCCGGATGGCAAGCGCTGAATCCATCGCGGCTGACGGCCAGCGCTGGCGTGTCGGCAACTCGGACGGCGCCATCGTCGCGCGCGCGGTCGTTGTCGCGACGGGAACGGCCCTCGCGAAGCTCGGGGTGCCCGGCGAGGAGCGTCTCTTCGGCAAAGGTGTGAGTCACTGTGCCAGTTGCGACGCGCCGCTCCTGCGCAACCAGATCGCAGTTGTCGTCGGCGGTGGCGATTCCGGCATGCAGGAGGCACTGACGCTCGCCGAACACGTGGCCAAGGTCGTGCTGCTCGAGCGTGGGAATGCGCTCACCGGACAGGTGAGCTATCGGGATCTCGTCCACGCAAATTCCAAGATCGAGGTGCGTTTCGGTTTCGTCGTGAGCGAGATTGTCGGTGACAGCGCAGTGAGCCACGTGCGTGTGAAGGACGTTACCGCAGGAACGGAATCTGATCTGGCCACGGCGGCGGTTTTCGCGTTCACCGGCCTCGTTCCGAACTCGGATCTCGTCCGTCAGCTCGTACCGCTCGATGCGACCGGTCGGATCCGGGTCGACGCCGCAATGCGAACGCAAGTGCGGGGCATCTGCGCGGCCGGCAACGTGCGCCAGGGGTCTCCTCACCGCGCCGCCGGCGCGATGGGCGACGGCGCTGCAGCCGCGGTCGCCCTCGACCGCTATCTCGCAACCGGCGAATGGTGCGACGTCGCTTGAACGCCCCGGAACACGGGAAAGCAGCCGGCACCGGTGCCGAGGCGGTCAGCGCCCGCGACCTGCCATCCGTGGATGCAGTCCTCAGAACCCCGCCCGGCGTGACGCTGGTCGAACACTTCGGCCATACATCAACGGTCGAGGCAATCCGCGCCGCGATCGATGCCGCGCGCCAGCGACCGGGCGCAGCGCTCAGCGCACTGGAGGCGGCTCGCGCCGCGCTCGCCCGGCTCGAAGCGACGCAGGCGCCCCGACTCAAGCCCGTCTTGAACCTGACGGGCACGGTCCTGCACACGAATCTTGGTCGGGCGCTGCTCGCCGAGGCGGCGATCGAAGCGGCGACCGTGGCCATGCGCCACGCCGTTGCGCTCGAATTTGATCTCGACGGCGGACGGCGCGGCGAGCGCGACGACCTCGTGCGCGATCTGCTGGGCGCACTATGCGGTGCCGAAGATGCCACGGTCGTCAACAACAATGCGGCCGCCGTGTTGATCACGCTCGGTTCGCTCGCCAAGGGTCGTCGCGTGATCGTCTCCCGCGGCGAGCTGATCGAGATCGGCGGCAGCTTTCGCCTGCCCGAGATCATGCGCTGCGCCGGGGCGAAGCTGGTGGAAGTCGGCACGACCAACCGTACGCACAGGCGCGACTACGAAGATGCGATCGACGCCAGGACCGGACTCCTGTTGAAGGTGCACCCGTCGAACTATCGCATCGAAGGCTTCACGAGCGAGGTGCCGGCGCGCGATCTCGCGATCCTCGCGCGTGAGCGTGGCGTGCCGCTCGTCAATGATCTCGGCTCCGGAACGCTCGTCGATCTGTCGCGCTACGGTCTGCCGCGCGAACCGTCGGTCGCAGAGGCGGTCGCGGCCGGCGCCGATCTCGTGACTTTCTCGGGCGACAAGCTGCTCGGGGGTCCGCAGGCCGGCTTCATCGTCGGACGCAGGGATCTCATCGCAAAGATCAACCGTAACCCAATGAAGCGCGCGCTGCGCATTGACAAGATCAGGCTGGCGGCGATCGAGGCGACGCTGCAGCTTTATCGCGATCCTGACCGGCTCACTGCGCGTCTGCCGACGCTGCGTGTCCTCGCGCGACGCTACGATGAAATCGATGCCTGCGCGCGCCGGCTCATGCAGCCCGTCGCAGCGCTCCTGCCGAATCGCTACGAGGTCGAAGTCGCCCCCTGCACGAGTCAGGTCGGCTCCGGTGCGGTTCCTGTCGAGACGCTGCGCAGTGCTGGCCTAGCCATTCGCCCGGCAGGCACGCGCCGAGCGGGGCACGCGTTGACCGAGCTCGCCGTCGCCCTGCGTCGACTGCCCATCCCCGTGCTCGGGCGCGTGACCGAGCAGGTGCTGCTGCTCGACCTGCGCTGCCTCGAGGACGAGGCGGGTTTTCTTCACAACATGAGATCGCTCCGCGCGCTGCACGGGGACAATGCACTCCCGAACGACAGCGCATGATTATCGGCACCGCGGGGCATATCGATCACGGCAAGTCGGCGCTGGTCCGCGCACTCACCGGCGTGGACACCGATCGGCTGAAGGAAGAAAAGGCGCGCGGCATCTCGATCGATCTCGGGTTTGCTTACATGCCGACTGACGACGGGTCGATTCTCGGCTTCGTCGACGTGCCCGGACACGAGAAATTCGTGCGCAACATGCTGGCAGGCGCCACCGGCATCGATTTCGTTCTGCTGGTCGTCGCTGCCGACGACGGCATCATGCCGCAGACACGCGAACATCTCGCCATCCTCGATCTGCTCGGAATCACGCGTGGACTCGTGGCGCTGACCAAGATCGACCTCGTGCCCCGGGAGCGAAGCGAGGCCGTTGCGAACGATATCCGGCATGCTCTGCATGCCACTGGCCTGTCTGCGGCGGATGTTCTCCCCGTGTCGGTGGTCACGGGAGCGGGCATCGAAGCGCTGCGCGCCGCACTCCTCGGTGCCGCACGGTCGTTCAGTACGCGCAGCGCGGCAGGTCGGTTCCGGCTCGCAGTGGATCGCTGCTTCAGCCTGATCGGGGTCGGCACCATCGTCACGGGCGCCGTGCTCTCCGGCGCCGTGGTCGTCGGCGACAGTGTCGTGATCAGCCCAGTTGGCCTGCGCGCGCGCGTGCGCTCGATCCACGCGCAGAACACTCCGGCGCAGCGCGGCTCCGCCGGCCAGCGTTGCGCGCTCAATCTCGTGGGTAAGGGCGTCGACCGGCAGGCGATCTCGCGCGGGGCGGTCGTGCTCGATCCGTTCCTGCACGCACCGGCCGATCGCATCGACGCGTCGCTGCTGCTGCTCGCGAGCGAGCCCAGGCCGCTCGCGCACTGGACACCTGTTCGTCTGCACCACGCGGCAGCCGAGGTGAGCGCGCGGGCCGCATTGCTCGAGGACGGGCCGATCGCGCCAGGCTCGCGCGGCCGCATTCAGCTCGTGCTGGAGCGTCCGATTGCCGCGGCGTTCGGTGATCGCTTCGTACTGCGCGACACGTCCGGGTCGCGCACGATCGGGGGTGGGCGCTTCCTGGATCTGCGTGCGCCGCACCGGCGGCGCCGGGCGCCGCTGCGGCGCGCGCAGCTCGATGCGCTCGCACACGAGGATTCCGCGACGGCGTTGGCCGAGTCGCTCGATCGCTGGCCGTTTTTCGTCAACCTATCCGGGTTCGCGCGTGACCGTGCACTCAGCGAAGAGCAGATGGCTGCCGTACTGCAGGCTGTCCCGCATTTACGGGCTGCAGTTGCCAACGACACCGTCGGTCTGTCTCTCGGGTCCTGGAAGCGGCTCGCCGACAGTGCCCGCGCAGCGCTCGATAGCTTTCATCGCGCGCATCCCGAGCTGCCGGGTCTTTCCCTGGTGCAGCTTGCCGCCGCAGTGGAGCCGCGCCTGCCCTCACGCATTTGCGCGAGCGTCATTCAAGCGCTCGTCGAGGCCGGCACGCTCGCATCCGAAAGCGGCGCCATTCGCGCACCGGAGCATCTGTTCGGCCTGAATGCACGCGATCAGCGGCTCTGGCAGCGCATCGCTCCCTGGCTGTCCGAGGCTGACCGCTTCAGGCCACTACGCGCCAGTGAGCTTGCCGCACTCTTCAAGGAGCCGGAAGCCGAGGTGCGGCGCGTGCTCAAGGCAATGGCGCGCAAGCGCGAAGTCGTCGAATTGGCGCGCGATCGCTTCTTCCGCCGCGAGACCGTCGACGAAATGGCGGCCGTCGTGGTGGATGTCGCGCGAGCTCAGAAGGATGGTCAGTTTACCGTCGCGCAGTTCCGCGACCGGCTGGACAATGGCAGGAAAGTTGCCATCCAGATTCTCGAATACTTCGATGGCCAGGGCTTGACGGTTCGGGGCGGCGATCTGCGCCGCATCAACCCGCGCCGCCTCGATTCGCTCCCACGCACCGAACAACCGGTTACGTCTTTAACGCGTTCCTGATCTGACGTTGCGACCCCGGATCACGCGGCGTTCGGCTTTGGCAGGCCGAACAGCGTGTGCAATCCCGGGTGCCGGCCCAGTCCACCGTACAGATCGAAGCCGCGATCGATGTAGTCCCTCAGCGTGTCGTCGTCGTGCAAGGGCGGAATCTTCGCGACCGAGGCCGTCCACAGAAATACCGCCAGCACCTTGAAGTCCGCATAGTTCGGCTGAGCGCCGCCGAGCCACGCAGTCTGCTTCAGAACCTGGCGCAGCAGCTCAAGTTGTGGTGGCACCAGCGGGAGGCGTTCCTCACGGCCCGCCTGCACATCTTCGAGCTTGCGCCCGCCGAGAAAGAGCGTCTGGCGGCTCTCGCGCACATAAGCATGGTCCTGCGGCAGCGACAGATCGTGGTAGTCGAGGATGTAACAGGAGAACCATGGGCGGATCGCCGTGGCCCACAGCCAGCTATCGATGAACTTCGTCAGGACTTTCATGCTGTCGCCCGAGAACAGCATAGGCCGGTCCGGATACGTCTTGTCCAGATACTCCGCGATGTCCCAGCTCTCCTTGATCCAGAGCCCGTCGTCGACGATCACGGGCACGCGATCGTGGAAACCATTGGTGCGCTCCCGGATGCCGGTAAAGCCGCCGGGAACGATGTCGATCTCGAACCCTTTGTGTTTCAGCGCGTATTTGGTCGCCCAGACGAACGGACTGATGGTGGCGCCGGTCGAGAGCTGCAGGTCGAAGAGCGTGATCGTGTTGTTCTTGGCCATCGGTCAGTCCTTCTTCGCGCCGGGCATGCCGCGGCCGGTTTTCTTGCGACGCTGGTAGTCGGGGTCGTTCTCGTATTGCCTGAGGGCGGCAATCACCTGCTCGTTGTATTTTTCGATCATCGGGATGAACTCCGGGTACGGCAGGATCCAGAATTCATTGCGCCGGATCGCGCCCACGACAATACGCGCGAGATCGATCGGATCGATGCCGCCTTCGATGACGGCCTTCAGCCGCTTGAATACTTCCGGGTCCGCGCCGTAGTAGCCGGTCTGGCCATACCTTCCGGGCCGTGAGAGCACGGATTCGTGAATGTTGGTGTTCACGCCGCCGGGACAAAGAATCGACACGCCGATGTGGTGCGGTTCGAGTTCGAGGCGCAGGGATTCCGACAGCCCACGCACCGCATATTTCGTCGTGCAGTAGATCGCGGTAGTCGGCAGCGCCACGAACGCCGACATGGACGCGGTATTCACGATGTGGCCGCCCGTTCCGCGTTCGATCATCCGCGGCATGAAGACCTGCACGCCGTTG
>JBGPLJ010000103.1:0-10516 GCA_041486385.1 Steroidobacteraceae bacterium | reverse complement strand
CCTTCGGCGAGCGACCGCAGGCGCTCGCCAATCAGGGGGCGAGCGCATGAGCGCCAGCCCACAACGGCCGCTGATTGCGCACGTCATCTATCGTCTCGACTTCGGCGGGCTCGAGAACGGCCTGGTGAATCTCATCAACAATCTGCCGCCCGACAGATTTCGTCATGCGGTCATTTGCCTGACCGAAGCGAGTGATTTCCGGCGGCGAATTCGGCGCGCCGATGTGCCGGTGATCGAGATCCGCAAGCGTCCGGGGTTGGACCCGGCGCACTACCTGAGGTTGTGGCGCGCGTTGCGCACACTGCGACCCCAAATTCTGCATACGCGCAACCTTGCGGCACTCGAATGTCAATGGCTCGCGTTCGCGAGCGGCGTTCCGGCGCGCATTCACGGCGAGCATGGCTGGGACTTGCAGGATATTGACGGGACGCGCATGAGGAATCGTCTTCTGCGGCGCGTGACCGCGCTGGCCGTGCATCGATTTGTAGCCATGTCGAAGCATATTGCTGCCTGGCTCGCGGAGTCCGTCAGGATCGATCCTGCGCGCATCACGCAGATCTACAACGGCGTCGATCTGCGCCGCTTCGGTGCGAGCGTGGCACGGGCCGTGCCGCTGGACTTTCCCTGGCGCGGGACCGATCAGATCGTCGTTGGCACTGTCGGCCGCATGAGCCCGGTCAAGGATCAGCTGACACTGGTGCGCGCCTTTCTGCTCCTGCAGGAATCGCAGCCGGAGCTCGCTCTGCGTCTGCGACTTGTGCTTGTCGGCGATGGTCCACTGCTGGAGGAAGCGCGAGTCATGCTGGATGCGGCGGGTGCTGCACAACGGGCCTGGCTGCCCGGCGCGCGTGACGACATTCCTGAGCTGCTTGCCTGCATGCAGCTGTTCGTGCTGCCTTCGCTGAACGAAGGCATATCCAACACCATCCTCGAGGCCATGGCCGTAGGCTTGCCTGTCATCGCGACCCGTGTCGGTGGCAATGCCGAGCTGGTGCAGGACGGCGTGACGGGACGGTTGGTGAATGCGGCGGCGCCAGATGAGCTGGCACAGGTCATCGCTGCATACGCAGCGGATGCCGAATTGCGCCGCGCGCATGGCGCAGCGGGCGCGCTGCGCGTCGAGCGCCAATTCAGTCTCGATCGCATGGTTGAGGACTATACGAATCTCTATCAATCGATAAGCGACGCGCAGCGCCCGGCCGGCGTTCTGCGTCGGGCTGGAGAGTGACACGTGTGCGGGATCGCAGGAATATTTGACACCCGAGGCGAGCGGCCTGTCGATCGCGAACTGCTCAAGCGCATGAGCGATCGCATCTTTCACCGTGGACCCGACGAGGGCGGCGAGCACGTCGAACCGGGTGTGGGACTAGGCCATCGGCGCCTTTCGATCATCGACCTGTCGAGTGGGCAGCAGCCGGTTGCCAACGAAGACGGCACGGTGATAACGACCTATAACGGCGAGATCTACAACTTCAGGGAGCTCGTGACCGAGCTCAAGAGCCGCGGCCATCAGTTTCGCACCCACTGCGATACGGAAGTCATCGTGCATGCCTGGGAGGAGTGGGGCGAGTCCTGCGTGACGCGCTTCAATGGCATGTTCGCGTTCGCGGTTTGGGATCGTCGCGCACAGACATTGTTTCTCGCACGCGACCGGCTGGGCAAGAAGCCGCTGCATTACCATCTCGCAGCGGACGGCTTGCTGCTCTTCGGTTCAGAGATCAAGGCGATCCTTTGCGATCCGCACGTGTCGCGTACGCTTGACCCGCGCGCCATCGAAGACTATTTCGCCTATGGCTATGTACCGGATCCGCGCACGATCCTCAGTGAAGTGCACAAACTGCCGCCGGCGCACACGCTGACAGTCAAGCGCGGCGGTCCCATTCAGGTGAAGCGCTATTGGGACTTGAGCTTCGCCACCGACACGAAATTCCAGCCCCAGGCTGCGCAGGAGGAGCTCGTCGCGCGCTTGCGGCGGGCGGTCGAGATTCGCCTGATGTCCGAGGTACCGCTTGGCGCCTTCCTGTCGGGTGGCGTCGATTCGAGCGCGGTGGTGGCAATGATGGCCGGCTTGTCCGCGGATCCGGTGAATACGTGCTCGATTTCCTTTCGCGATCCGCGTTTCAACGAAAGCGAGTTCGCCGCGGAAGTGGCGCAGCAGTACCACACCCGCCACTACGTAGAGGAAGTCGAGTCCGACGATTTTGATCTCATCGACAAGCTGGTCGATGTGTATGACGAGCCGTTCGCCGACAGTTCCGCGATCCCGACTTACAGAGTCTGCGAGCTCGCGCGCAAGCATGTGACGGTGGCGCTTTCGGGCGACGGCGGCGATGAGGATTTTGCGGGCTACCGCCGTTATCGCTGGTTCATGAATGAGGAGCGCCTGCGACAACGGCTGCCGCTGGGTCTGCGCCGGCCTCTGTTCGGGCTGCTCGGCCGTCTGTATCCGAAACTCGACTGGGCACCGCGGTTCCTGCGCGCGAAGACGACGTTCGAAGCGCTTGCGCTCGACGCGGTCGATGGCTATTTCCACGCTGTGTCGATTGTTCCGGATCGTGTGCGCTTGCCGCTCTACAGCGCTCAGTTCCAAAAGGAGCTGCAGGGCTATCGCGCCGTCGAAGTGCTGCGGGGGCACGCCGCGCGCTCCGACGCGCGCGATGCGCTGTCGCTCGTTCAGTATCTTGATTTCAATACGTATCTGCCCGGCGATATTCTGACCAAGGTCGATCGTGCGGCAATGGCGCACTCGCTCGAAGTACGGGTGCCGCTCCTTGACTACACATTCGTTGAGTGGGCCGCGCGGTTGCCGCCTGCGCAAAAGCTTGCCGGGCAGATGGGCAAGGCAATTTTCAAGCGCAGCCTCGAGCCTCACCTCTCCGAAAGAATTCTGTACCGCGAGAAAATGGGCTTCGCTGTGCCGATCGCTGCCTGGTTTCGCGGGCCGCTGCGCGAGCGCGTGCGCAGCGCCGTGCTCGGTTCCGGCCTCGGCGACAGCGGCATCTTCGACCGCGCGGCCCTCACGGCCGTGGTCGATGCCCACGAGAGCGGGCGGCGCGATTACAGCCCACTCCTCTGGGCGCTGCTGATGTTCGAAGGCTTCACACGGCAAGTGCAGCGCTGAACGTCAACCCTGCGGCCATGCTCAGAATCCTCACTTTTTCCTCGTTGTTCCCGCACGCGGCCGATCCATCGCGGGGCATTTTCGTCGAGACGCGGCTGCGGCAGTTGATTGCAAGCAAGCGCGTGCATGCCACGGTGGTCGCACCTGTTCCGTGGTTCCCTTCGGGCAACCCGTGCTTCGGCGACTACGCGCGCTTCGCCCGTGCGCCCCAGCGGGAAGTCCGCTACGGCATTGATGTACTGCATCCGCGCTTCCCAGTCCTTCCCGGGCCTGGCTGGTACCTAACGCCATGGTCGCTCGCACTTGCCGCACGCAAGTCGCTCGAGCTCGTGCGCAAGTCAGGGTTCGACTTCGATCTGATCGACTCGCACTACTACTACCCCGACGGCGTGGCGGCTGCGCTGCTCGGGCGCTGGTTACGAAAGCCGGTGGTGATCACCGCTCGCGGCACAGATATCAATCTGATCCCGCGTCACGCTCTCGCGCGTCGCATGATTCTCTGGGCCGAACGGCAGGCGGCCGCGAGCATCGCGGTGTCCGAAGCTTTGCGTGGGGAGATGATTCGACTTGGAATGCCGGCCAATCGGGTCACGACGCTGCGCAACGGAGTGGATCTGGCAAGATTTGCGCCCCTGTCTAAGGAAGAAGTACGCGCGAAGCTCGATATTTCGGGGCGGGTGCTGCTTTCGGTCGGTTACCTGATCGAAAGGAAGGGGCACCATCTCGTGATTGGCGCGCTACCGCGTCTGCCAGGCTGGAATCTCGTGATCGTTGGCAGTGGCGCGATGCGCGCGGAACTTGAGGCACTGGTTGCACGGCTCAATTTGACCGATCGAGTCAGATTCGCGGGGGCCGTCGAACAAGGCGAATTGCCGGCCTACTACAACGCGGCGGATCTGCTGGTGCTCGCATCGAGCCGGGAGGGCATGCCCAACGTCGTGCTCGAATCACTCGCCTGCGCCACCCCTGTCGTTGCGACTCCGATCTGGGGTACACCCGAAATCATAGCTGCTCCAGTCGCAGGACGACTGACCCGTGAGCGCAGCTCGGATGCGATTGCGGATGCCGTCCTTGATATCGCGACTCAAATTCCGCCGCGCGAAGAAGTGCGCCGCTACGCCGAGCAGTTCAGCTGGGAGCCTACGACGCGAGGCATTCTCGCTCTGTTCGAATCCATCGTTGGCGAGTGGCACGCCGCGAAACGGCAGGGGGGCTCACCGATGACCGGCGTCGGCGCCTGCAAGGATTGAGGACGATGCGTGTATTGCACGTACTTGACCATTCATTGCCGCTGCACAGCGGCTACACATTTCGCACGCGCGCTATCATCGATGGCGAGCGCGCTCTCGGCTTCGAAACACGCCATCTGACGGGCTGCAAGCAGGGCGAGCCCGAGGCACCGATCGAAACGGCCGACGGTCTCGAGTTCTATCGCACGCGCGGTGCGCGCTCCTGGGCGGCGCGTCTGCCGGTTCTCGGTCAACTCGAGATGACGCGGCGCATGCGCCGGCGGATTCGCGAGGTACTTGCAGGCTGGCGGCCGGATGTCCTGCATGCGCATTCACCCTGCCTCGATGGTCTGGCGGCGTTGTCGCTCGGGCTGCCGCTCGTCTATGAAGTACGGGCATTCTGGGAGGACGCTGCCGTCGATCACGGCACGGCACGTGAGAACGGTTTGCGCTACCGCTTGACGCGTGCCCTTGAGACGCATGTTCTGCGACGTGCCGATGCGGTGACCACCATTTGCGAAGGCTTGCGCGCAGATATCATCGCGCGCGGCATTGCACCGGAAAAAGTCACGGTCGTGCCAAACTGCGTGCACGTTCGCTCGTTTGCGCCGGTCGAACGCAAAGACCCCGAGCTTGAAGCGCAGCTGGGGCTTGAAGGGCGGATCGTACTCGGCTTCATTGGGTCGTTTTACGCGTACGAGGGGCTCGACCTGCTGCTTGAAGCGCTCGCGCGCCTGCGTACCGCCCTGCCGAAGGTGTGCCTGTTGCTCGCGGGCGGCGGACCTGAGGAGCAGCGCCTGAAGGCTCTCGCCGAACGACTTGGAGTGAGCGCCGATTGCAGATTCGTGGGGCGCGTCCCGCACTCGGCCGTGGGGCGCTACTACAGTCTGCTCGACGCCTGTGTTCTACCCCGCAAGTCCATGCGGCTGACGGAACTGGTAACTCCGCTCAAGCCGCTTGAGGCGATGGCGCAGGGGATCGCGGTTCTTGCGTCTGACGTCGGCGGACACCGAGAGCTCGTGCGCGATGGCGTCACGGGAGTATTGTTTCCGGCAGGCAGCGTCGACGCGCTTGCGGCGAGCGTGCTGGCGTGGCTGCGTCGCACTGATCGCCCGTCAGTGCTCGCAAACGCGCGCCGCTACGTCGAGCGCGAGCGCGACTGGGAGGTCTGCGTGCAGATCTATCGGCAAGTCTATGCGGCGGCCGCGCTCGCAACTGCACGGCATATGGAGTCGACCAAGCGTGCGTGACGTTCTGCTCGTTGGTTTTGTCGTCGCGTGCCTGCCATGGGCGTTCGCACGCCCGCAATTCGGCGTGCTCCTCTGGGCTGCAATCGGCTATCTCAACCCTCACCGCTACACGTGGGGCTTCGCTTACAACTTTCCCATTGTGCAGGTGGTTGCGCTCTCGACCTTGGCCGGACTGGTGTTCGCGAACCGCCGTACGCCTTTTCCGCGTTCCACGCTGACAACTCTGTGGATCCTGTGGGTCCTCTGGCTCAGCTTCACGACGCTGTTCGCTCTCGTTCCCGATTCAGCCTTTGCGGCGTGGGATCGGGCCCTGAAGATTCAGATCATGATCCTCGCCACCCTGTGGCTCATGGGCACGCGCGAACGCATCGACGCGACCGTGTGGACCATCGTGCTTTCAATCGGCATTTTCGGCGTGAAGGGCGGTCTGTTCTCCATTCTCACGGGCGGTCAGTACCGTGTCTGGGGTCCGCCCGACTCTTTCATCGAGGGCAACAACGAGCTGGCACTCGCGCTTCTCATAGTCATGCCGCTGATGCGTTACCTGCAGCTTGCGGTGCGGGAGCGCTGGTCCGCGAACGAGCGCATGCGCCGCTGGGTTAGACCAGTCAGCTGGGGTTTGGGCGCAGCCATGCTGCTCACGGGATTTTCGATCCTTGCATCCTATTCGCGCGGCTCGTTGCTTGGCGCTGCTGCAATGCTGCTGGTGCTGTTTCTGCGTGTCGGCGGCAAGTGGTACGTACGGCCGATTCTGATCGCCGTGGCGGTTTCCACTATCGCATTCATGCCGCAGAAATGGAGCGAACGCATGACTACGATCCAAACGTACCAGGAAGATGCCTCCGCGCTCGGCCGGATCAATGCCTGGTGGTTTGCGTACAATCTTGCCAAGGATCACCCTGTGGTGGGCGGCGGATTTCAAACGTTCGACCGACAGCTATTCTTGAGGTATGCGCCGAACCCGACCGATTTTCATGACGCGCACAGCATCTACTTTCAGGCGCTCGCCGAACACGGCTTCGTAGGTCTGGCGCTTTTCCTGGCACTAGGCGCCGCAGCGCTCATCGCAGCAGGGCGCACGGCAAGAGTTGCCCGACAGCACCCGGATCTCAAGTGGGCGGCGGATCTTTGCGCGATGCTGCAGGCTTCGCTTGTGGGCTATGCGGCGGGCGGCGCATTTCTCGGACTTGCTTACTTTGATCTGCCGTATCACCTCATCGCATTGATCATTCTCTGTCAGATGATCGTGCGGCGCCGGCTACGCGAGCTGCAGGCGGCCGGCGTCGGCGCGGGCTCGTCGGGGCACCAGTTCACAAGCGCGACGCCCCGGTCCGCTCCGCAACCTGCGGGCGCCGGAGCGCGGCCGTGAGTGCAGATGGGGTGGGCACGCCCTGGTGGAGCGGGGCGGCGCGCTTGCCGGCGGCGCTGCTGTCGCCGGGGGGCTCGCGTGGACGACTGTCAATCCTCATACATCATCGGGTGGTGCCGAAGTTCGACCCGCTGATGCCTGACGTTCCGACGTTGCAGGAATTCGAGAGCCAGGTCGCGCTCCTCGCGCGCATCTTCAACGTCATGCCGCTCGGTGACGCCGTGGCGGCGCTTGCTGCCGGCCGGCTTCCGTCGCGTGCACTTGCCATCACTTTCGACGATGGCTACGCGGACAACGCGACGCTCGCCTTGCCGGTGCTCCTGCGTCACCGGTGCGCCGCCACGTTCTTTATCGCCACAGGATTTCTCGACGGCGGTCGGATGTTCAACGACTCAATCATTGAAGCGGTGCGCGTTGCCGGTCCGTCGCTCGATTTGAGTGACGTCGGCCTCGGCACCTACGAATTGGCGAGCATTGCGCAGCGGCGCGCGGCAATCGATAGTCTTATCGGGCTGCTCAAGTATCGCCCGCTTGCCGAGCGCGATGAGCGGATCAGTGCAATTGCGCAGAGAGTCGGCCGGCTGCTGCCGAACGACCTGATGATGACGCGCCAGCAGGTGCGCATGCTCGCGGATGCGGGCATGGAACTCGGTGGGCACACGGCCAATCATCCAATACTTGCGCACTGTTCATATAAGGCTGCCGAACGGGAAATCGCCGGCGGGCGTGATGAACTTGCAGAGATCATCCGCCAGCCGATTGCGCTGTTCGCCTACCCGAATGGCCAGCCGCTGCGCGACTATGATGCGGACCACGTGGAGATCGTACGCCGTCTCGGCTTCGCGGCGGCAGTTTCGACCTGCGGGGGAACGGCGGACGCTGACAGCGACCGTTATCAGCTGCCGCGATTCACGCCTTGGCGCAGGCACGCCGCACAGTTTCTTGCACAGCTACTGGCAAATTGCCGGCGCGCGCCGCAACTGCCACTGGAACTTCGCGACGCAGCGCAAGCTACAGGGTAAGCCGGTGTTCCTTGAGCCAGAGCTCGAGGATGCACAGCAGCCAGATCATCGAGCCAAAGTAGCCGGCGTGCTCGCGCTGGTGACTGTCGAGTAATTCGTCCATGAACGCTGCGTCGAATATCTGCCGGCGCTTGAGGTCCGACAGCGCATCGAAGACGAGCGCGCGCAATTCGCTCGAATCGCGCAGCCACTCCCCGAACGGCAAGCCGAAGCCATGTTTCGACTTGGTGATGGTCGCGCGCGGCAGGAAGTCCCGCATCGCTTCCTTGTAGAAGTGCCTGAGACGCAGGCGCCGCACTTTGAGTTCCGGTGGCACGCGCGCTGAGAGTTCGACAACTTGCGGGTCGAGCAGCGGATAGCTAACCCGTACACCCGCCGACTCTGCCATGACTTCCACTTTCCTCAAATCGTTGTCGGCGAGCGTGATCTTCCAATCGAGGAACAGCATGCGGTTGACGAGTGATTGCGCGGGCGCAGCCTGGTAGACCTCGGTCAGATGGCGCAGCGGCTGTCCGAGATCGAGAGCGTTGTCGGCCAGAAAGGCCGGTGCGAACACGTGGCGCGGACCCAGTGTTTCAAGCAGATTCCAGGTCTGGGACCGCGCCGGCATGGGGATCAGCGCTTGCTCGATGTAGCGGCGCACCTTGTGCAGCGGCGAACGCGGGCCGCCAAGAGGCGAGCGCAGGAATAGAGGCTCCAGCAGCTGCCGGCGCAGCGTCGCTGGCACACTCGAGTAGATGTCGAACAGCTTCTGCGTCGCGTAACGCGAGTTGCCGCCAAAGAGTTCATCTCCGCCGTCGCCTGCGAGCATGTGGGTGATGCCGTGTTCACGGGCTACGGCCGCACAAATGAAAGTCGGTACTGCGGAGGAGTTGCCGAACGGCTCACCGTAGGCGCGCGCGATCACCGGTATGACGCGCACAACATCCGCCGCAGTGACGAGATGTTCGATCAACTTCATTCCGAAATGCCGTGCCGTGCCGCGCGCGTACTCGAGTTCGTCGTAACCGGCGGTCGCGAATCCCATGGAAAATGCCGGTGCTGCACCATGCGTGGCCTCGGCAAGGCAGCCCGCCACCGTCGAGCTGTCAAGGCCGCCGCTTAGAAAACTGCCGGTATTCGCGTCGGGCTGACAGCGCATGACCGCAGCGCGCACCGTCGGCAGGAGTTCCCGCTTGAGTGCGGTGAAGTCTTCGGCGTTTGCTTCGACGAAGCGCGGTTGCCAGTAGCGGCGGCAGTCACGCTGCCCGGCGCGGGCGAGCATGTATTGCGCAGGCTCGAGCTTGACGGCACCTCGAAAGATGCTGAGCGGACTTGGCACCATGTGGAAGTAAAGGTACGCATAGAGCGCCTGCGGATCGATTTGCGCTGCGACGCCGGGCATTCGTGGCAACGCCGCCGGCGATGTCGCGAACGACAGGCGCTCGTCTTCGTCGTAGCGAAAGCAGAGCGAGCTGATGCCGAATCGATCGACTGCCAGGAGAACCGTCTGACGGCGCGTATCGATCGCCGCAATCGCGAAGCTTCCTTGTAGTCGCTCGAGAATCTGTGCGCCCTGTGTCAGGAACTCGCGAACAAGTATCGCGGCAACGTCCGCTCGCGATCGTGCCGGCTGCGTCGCGAGCCATGGGTGGCCGTCCAGGAACAGACACGCGCCTTCAGTCTCGACGCAGATGGCATCCGCCCACACGGCAGCGGCAGGCTGCTCGGCTCCAATCAATGGCTGCGCCAGCTCAGGGGCACGAGCCAGGTGTCGCACGGGCGCACCGAACACATGATTGACGGCGCCGCCGGCATTGGGCTGGAGCGATCCACAGAATCCAGACACTTTCTTCCCTTGGCTCGCCTCAGGCGGCGAGATATGGTTCATGCGACAACAGCCAGATCCGCCAACTGGACCGCCTGCAGGGTCACTTGGCAGGGAATATTGTGCCGCACCTCAAGGCACAGGGGCCGCATTAATGCCACAATTTCAAAGATGCAGGTGCCTGAAATACTAGCAATTATCGATTGTGCTACTGCACTGCAAAATAGGTCCATCCGCGCGCCGCGAAGTATCCGAACAGGAATATGCTAGTTGCGCACGTCCCAAAAGAGGCAAGCGAGTTACCAGTGATCACCCGACGCTTCATCGACAGCACGACCCTTGCAGCCCTGTTGCTCGTAGCAGGCACGCTCTGCTGGTCGCCGCGAGCAGCAGCCGAGGAAAACTGCGGTTCGCTTACCAACGCGTACGGTCCTTACGACTACACGGATCCCGTTCAGTACGATATGTACATACATCGCGTCGAGCTTGCGCACTTCACCGCGGATGTCGAGTCCCTCAAGGCTGGCGTGACCGGCGCGATCATGGGCGATATCGATTACTTGCTGCGCGCGTCGCCGAATCATCATCGTGCGCTGTATGCGATGGCGCGCTACTACCTGCAGCACCCGAGCGAGGACCGGCTGCCTTTTTACCGCTCGGCGGATTGCTATTTCCAACGCGGCATCCGCTTTCGGCCGAACGATGGCAATGTCTACCT
>JBGPLJ010000102.1:0-10631 GCA_041486385.1 Steroidobacteraceae bacterium | reverse complement strand
TGTTTGGCGCGGCGGCAGCTCTGCTCGCAGCGGCGGCTTACTTGCGAACGAAAGGCGAGGACCCGGGCATAACGACCGAGGTCGCCCTGGTCCTAACCTACGCTCTCGGGGCGCTCGCGATCGCCAAGCCGGAGCTCGCAGCGGGTCTCGGCGTGCTGGTCGCACTGTTGCTCGCCTCGCGCTCGCGGCTCCATGATTTTGTCGATCAGCGCCTGTCGGACAGGGAAGAGCTCGACGGTATTCTGCTGGCTGCCGCAGCCCTCATCGTGTTGCCGCTGCTGCCCGATCATGCGGTCGACCCGTATGGAGTCGTGAATCCACAGGTGATCTGGCGTCTGACGGTCGCCGTCCTGATCGTCAATGCATTCGGCTATGTCGCGTTGCGAACGCTGGGTCCCAACGCGGGCCTGGCAGCCGCTGGATTTTTCGGCGGATTCATCTCGAGCGCGGCGACCATTGGAACGCTTGGGCGGCGCGCGAAAGCGGAGCCTGCGCTTGCGCGGTCGTCCGTCGCCGGAGCCGCATTGTCCTCGGTGGCCACGGTCGTGCAACTCGCCCTCATTCTTGCGATCGCCAATCGCGAATTACTGGCTCGCCTGTCATTTGCCCTCGGCCTGATGGGCATCGTGGCCGCGTTGTACGGCCTGCTATTCTTTTATATGGCCGCACGCATGCCACAGCCGATGCATGGCGTGGCTGGGCGGGCCTTTCAGCTGGGCTATGCGTTTATCTTTGCGCTTGCGGTGACCGTGTTGTTGCTGGTCTGCGCATTTCTCGCGGACCGCTACGGCGCTGTTGGCGCGACGATTGGGATTGCTCTGGCCGGATTTGGCGATGCCCACTCAGCTGCCGCATCCGCCGCGCGCCTGTTCGCGACCGCAAGGCTCGACGAATCGACGGCGGTCACCGCGATGATCCTCGCCGTATCAGCGAACAGCGTGACCAAGATCATCGTGGCGCTCATGGCGGGCGGCTGGCCGTATGCGCGAGCGCTCGGGCCCGGCATTATCCTGATGCTCGCCGCGTTCTCCGTCAGTGCGTGGCTGTGACCGAGCCGCCTGGGGTGATCGCCTCGGCCGACGCGTGACTGACGCTATGGAGCCGCGCGAGATAGCCGGCAATGCCGGTCATCTCTTCGGGCGTGAGGCTTTCGAGAAGCTTCATGTGATCCCAGCTCACATTGGGACGGTCACCCGCCACCATGATCTCCATCTGGTGCTTCAGATAACCGAAATGCTGACCGGCCAGGCGCGGGTAGCGCAACTTGCCGTTGCCGTCGCCAGCGACGCCATGACAATGGCTGCAGGCGCGGGCATAGACGTTTTGCCCGACCACCACAAACTGACCGGGGCCGGTATCGCCTGTCGGCAGCGGCTGCAGGTCCGAAACATACGCGGCGACATCAGCGAGGTCCTGCGGCCCCTTAAGGCCATGCGGTGAAGCGGCTGCGTTCATCCTGAGATCGACGCGCTCGGTTTCACGGAAGTCGACCAGCTGCTCCAGCACGAACTGATAGTGCTGGCCGGCGATGCTGGGAATGCCATCCTTGGCGCGTCCGCCACCGTCCGCTCCGTGGCAGGTCGCGCAGGCGACGAAGAGCGCGCGGCCATGTTCCGGGTTCGCCTTGAGCCGCCGGGCTTGGCGAAATTCGTTTGTCAACGCGGCTGCCGTCGAGGCGGCGATCATGGCGAGGGTCACCGAGATTCCGATGATCGCCAGAGCTCTGCTCGTACTCATGGTTAGGCCTCGCAGGATATGCAACGCGGGCTCGCTGGCATGACTTCCAGTCGAGCGGACTCGATCCGCTTGCCGCATTCGATGCACACGCCGTAGGTCCCATTTTCGAGCCGGGTCAGCGCCTGGGAGATGGAGCGCAGATCGGCGGATACGGCTTCGCGCAAACGATCCACAACCTCGTCGTTTTCCCGCTGCACCGCCTGCTCGGCGAAGTCTGCGAGCAATGGCTCCGTCGCGCGCCGGGCATCCACGTCAAGCCGGGCCAGCCGGTCCTTCAACTCATCGCGGCGCGCGGTCAATTGTACTTTCGGGTCTTTCATGAAACGGATGTTCCGGGCTGCGCTGATCGTGAACAATGCGTAGGGTCCGGGGTGAAACTGCGGCATGTACATATCGCAATATGGAGTTGAACAGGTCTAACGTCAAAGAAAAAGAGGAGCACCACATGCCCGTGCATAATGAAGAGATCGCGCGGGCCTTTGACGAGATGGCCGATCTGCTGTCCCTGCAGGACGAGAACCCATTTCGCATACTCGCTTACCGCCGTGCCGCGCAGTCCATCCGCGGCCAGCGCCGGGAACTCGCCGAACGCATCGCGCGCGACGAGGCGCCTGAGCACATCGCCGGGATCGGCAAGGATCTCGCCGGCAAGATTTCCGAGCTTATCGCCACCGGCCGACTGCGCGCGCTCGAACGGCTGCGCCGTCAGGTGCCCCCGGGTCTTATCGAGTTGCTGACTATTCCGGGACTCGGGCCGAAGCGTGTGCGCACGCTGTTCACCGAGCTCAAGGTGCGCGGACGCGCCGACCTCGAGCGGGTCACAAAATCCGGTGCGCTCGCCAATGTGGCCGGATTCGGACCCAAGCTCATCGCGCAGATCGCAAACGCACTCGAGGTGCAGCGGCCCGAGGATCGCCGTTGGCTGCGCTCCGACGCAGCGCGCTTTGCCGAACCGCTAGCTGCCTACCTGCGCGAGGTCGATGGGGTCGATGAGGTCATGATCGCCGGCAGCTACCGACGCGGTCGTGACACCGTGGGCGATATCGATATCGTGGTCAGCACGAGAAGTGCCGAAGCGGTCGGCACGGCACTGCACAGGTATGACGAAATCAGCAGTTGGGCGGCTGAAGGCGGCAAGCGCCTGACAGCGACGCTACGCAGCGGTCTGCAGATCGACATCCGAATTGGCGACGCTGCGAGCGTCGGCGCCGCGCAGCACTATTTCACGGGCAGCAAGGCACATGTGATCCGCATCCGGCGTCTCGCCCAGGAGCGCAAACTCAAGGTCAATGAATACGGTGTGTTCCGTGGCCGGCGTCTCATCGCGGGGAAGACGGAAGAATCCGTCTTCGCGAGCGTCGGCCTGCCGTGGATTCCCGCGGAGTTGCGCGAGGACCGCGGCGAAATCGAGCTCGCGAGCACCGGCAAGCTCCCGGTACTCGTAACCCGGAAGGATCTGCGCGGCGATCTGCACGCGCACACCAATGCCTCGGATGGTCGTGACGACTTGAAGGCGATGGCGCTGGCGGCGCGCGCGGCGGGGCTCGAATACCTCGGGATCACGGATCACGGGTCGCGCCTCGGCATCCTGCATGGGCTCGACGAACGCCGGCTGCGCCAGCAAATGGACGCGATCGACCGGCTGAACGAGGAACTCGTGGGATTGAAGCTCCTCAAGGGCATCGAGGTCGACATTCTCGAGGATGGCTCGCTCGCGCTGCCCGATTCGCTCCTCGCCGAACTTGACCTCGTCATCGGCGCCGTTCACGGTCATTTCGATTTGAGCGAGAGCCGCCAGACGATGCGCGTGCTGCGGGCGATGGATCACCGGGCGTTCTCGATCCTGGCGCATCCAAGCGGACGGCTGATCGGCGAGCGCCGGCCGCTCGCGCTCGACTTCGAGCGGGTGCTGAAAGTCGCCAGAGCGCGGCCGTGTTTCGTCGAACTCGACTCGCAGCCCAAGCGGCTCGACCTCGACGATCTCAAGTGCCGCCTGGCATGCGAGCAGGACGTCCTGGTGAGTATCGTGAGTGACGCGCATTCGGCGCAGCAGTTCGATTACCTCGCCGGCGGCATCCTGCAGGCCCGCCGCGGCTGGTTGACGTCGAGCGATGTGCTGAATACCCGATCGCCTGCCGAGGTCCGGCGCCTCCTCAAGTCGACTATTGTTTAAGTTTAGTGTCAGCCGTCGAGCCGGCCCCTTGGTCCGCACAAGTACGTACGGTGCTCGCATCGGACAGCGCGTAACGTCGCATCTGCACTGAGATTGGAGAGGAGCGCTGCCATGACAGTCGGTTCTATCTGCACCCGCAGAATCATCACGGTCGAGGTCAGCGTTGACATCGCGGCGGCCGCCGAGGTCATGCGGGAGAACAAGATTGGCTACCTGATTGTCACCGACAAGAAGAATGGCAACCGCATGCCGGCCGGCGTGATTACCGATCGTGACATCGTCGTGAAGATCCTGGCGAAGGATGTCAATCCGCACGCTCTGACGGCCGGCGACGTCATGACGCGCGAGCCGCTGGTTGCAAGGGAAGACGACGGCATCAGCGAAACCTTGCATCGCATGCGCGTGCTTGGTGTGCGGCGTGTGCCGGTGGTCAATGCGCGGCGGCAGATCGCCGGTGTGCTGTCGATCGACGATGCGATCGATCATCTGGTGTCGCAGCTTGCGGATATCGCCGGGGCGACGCGCAACCAACCTCAGGCGAGAAAGCGGTCGCGCGCCTGACAGCCCGTTTGCCTACGGTCGAGCGCTGGACTTACGCAGGACCATTCGTACCGCGCGCGTCCAGGTGACCCCGACGACCGCTGTTACGAAAGCTGCAAGCATGGCAAGCGGCGCGGGCGTTGCGAAGCGAAACGCATGCGCCACCGCCGGCACCAACACGACACAGATGAGCGCGGCGAGTGCGCCCACATTGACCAGCCAGAAGGCGACATTGCGCCTGCTGACGATGGTTGCGAGCGAAGTGGAGCGCATGCGCGCCACAGAGATGAGCGCGAGGTTGCTGATCACCAGAGTGATGAAGCCGAGCGCGCGCGCCTGCGGTTCCGGCACTGCGCGCAGCGCGAACGCGTAAACCAGTGCGACGGCCAGGAGGCTCGTCGTGCCAAGTGTGAGGCTTTCAAGGAGCAACTCTTTCGAGAGCATCCGGTCGCGGGGATTACGCGGCGGCCGGCGCATCAGCGCGTCGCCGCGCTGCTCATTTTCAAAGACCAGCGAACAGGCCGGATCGATGATGAATTCCAGGAAAGCGACGTGCAGGGGAAAGAGGAGCAGCGGCCAGCCGAACAGCAGCGGCGACAGACCCATTCCGGCGAGCGGCAAGTGGACCGCGAGGAGGTAGGTCATGGCGGCGCGGATGTTCTCGTAGATGCCTCGTCCGGCGCCGACGGCTGCGACCACCGAACCGAGTTCGTCATCGAGGAGCACGAGGGCTGAGGCCTCGCGGGCGACATCCGTTCCACGGCCGCCCATGGCGATGCCGATGTGGGCTGCCCTGAGCGCCGGTGCGTCATTCACGCCGTCGCCGATCATCGCCACGATTTCGCCGTTGTCGCGCAGAGCGCGCACGAGCCGCAGCTTCTGCTCGGGCGTCGTGCGGGCGAAGATTGAGGTGACGGCCACGAGTTGGCGCAGCTCGGTGTCGCCAGCGGCGGCGATCTCGGTACCGGTCGCCACCGCCGCGCTGTCGAGTCCAGCCGCTCGCGCTATGGAGCGCGCCGTCCGCGGATGGTCGCCGGTAATCATGATGGCGCGGATTCCGGCGCGTCGGCACTCGGCCAGCGCAGCCGGCACCGAGGCGCGCACAGGGTCGCGCAGCGCAAGCAGGCCGCGCAGCTCCAGTGAAAATGCGCGCGGACTTTCCGGCAGTGTCTCGCCGTCGAAGCTGCCTTCCGCGACGCACAGCACACGCAGTCCGTCCTGCGCCAGTTCTTCGACCTTTCTCAGCATTGAGTCCCGGGTGGCTGCGTCGATGCGACAGAGCGAGAGCACGGCCTCGGGCGCGCCTTTCGTCGCGATCTTCAGGGCGCGTTGCGGTCCGTCGCGCCACACATGGGTGACTGCGGGCAACTCGGGTATAAGGTCGTACTCGCGGATCAGGCTCCAATGATTTCGGTCGGCCAGCAGGGACGCAGCATATTCCGTTGCCGCAGTCCTGATTGCGCGCTCCATCGGATCGAATGCCTCGAGTTCGCAGGCGGCGTGCGCAACGGCGAGCAGGTTGCGGATCTCCCCGTCGATGGGTCCTGTGCCCTGCGCGCCCAGTTCGACGCGTGCGCTGACGGTTTCGAGGATCGCGACCGACATCCGGTTCTCAGTGAGCGTGCCGGTCTTGTCCATTGCGAGGACGGTGGCCGCGCCAAGCGCCTCGATCGCCGGCAGCCGGCGCGTCAGCACGCCGCGCTTCGACAAGCGCCACGCACCGAGCGCCATGAAGACCGTCAGCACGACGGGAAACTCCTCCGGCAGCACCGACATGGCGAGCGTGATGCCGGCGAGCGCGCCGCGCAGCCAACCGTCGCGCAGCAGCGCGTACAGGACCGTGACGATCGCACACACGCCGACGCCGATCGCAGCCACCCAGCGGATCAAGCGGTGGATCTCGAGGTAGAGGGGCGTTTTTTCCGGGAGGAGCGAGATGAGAGCATGGCCGATGCGGCCAAACTGCGTTTGCATGCCCGTGGCGAGCACTTCGGCGGTGCCGTGGCCGCGAACGACGAGCGTTCCGGCGTACACGCAGCAACCCTTGTCCTCGTTCGGTAGCGCCAGTGTGGACAGGTCGTTGTCGGCCTGTTTCGCGACGGCGGCGGATTCGCCGGTCAACAGCGATTCGTCGATCCAGAGATCGGTTGCCGCCCGCATGACGCCGTCCGCCGGCACTCGATCTCCTTCGGCGAGCAGCAGGACGTCTCCGCGAACTACCTCGTATCCGGCAATCCGGCGCACGACGCCGTCGCGCAGGACAGCGGCTCGTGGGCTCGAAAGGTCTCGCAGTGCACGCAGCGCATGCTCCGTGCGCTGCTCCTGCACGATCGTGATGACCAGGATGACGAGCAGCGACAGCGCGAGAACCGCGGCCTCGCGCCGGTCGCCGAGGACGAGATAAAGCGCCACTGCCCCGATGAGCAGCAGGAACATCGGTTCGGCCAGCACCTGGCCGATCAGCCGCAGGAAACCGTGAGACTCGTGCCTCGCAAGGTCGTTCGGTCCGTCGCTCTCGAGCCTGCGGCGGGCTTCTGCCTCGCTGAGTCCGAGACTATCCGCGCTCGGCGTTACCACCGGCACCTGGCTGCGCGGCTTCGATTTCACGTTCGGCGGTCAGCCAGTCATCGAGCTCACTGCCGCCGATGAAATTGCGCTTCTCCGCGAGGAAGTATGCGGCCACCGCGATCAGCTCCGCCCGCGCCAACGGAGCCGCCACGGTGGGCGGATCCGCTGGTGAGACGATCTTGCCGCCCCGCTTATGCAGAGTCGGACGCGGCTTCTTCTGCGTCGCCACGAAGTTTCCCCGGTCACTCGACCTTGATCTGAACGGGCTTGGGCTTTTCAACTTTGAGCTTCGGAATATGCACGTTCAGAACGCCGTCCTTGGTTTCCGCCTTGATGCTCTTCATGTCAGCGTCATCCGGCAGGCTGAAGCTGCGGGAGAATGTTCCGTAGAAGCGTTCGACGCGATGCGTCTTCTCGCCCTTTTCGTCCTTTTCGTACTTGCGTTCGCCCTCGATCGTGAGCACTCCGTCTTCCTGCGTGACCTTGACGTCCTCGCGTTTCACACCCGCCAGTTCAGCCTTCACCAGATATTCCATATCCGTCTCGCTGATGTCCGCAGCTGGCGACCATTCCGCGGTCTTGCCACCATTGCCGGCGGCGAAGTTTGGCCAGCGACCGAGTTCCATCGCGCCGAGGCGCCTTAGCATGGCGTCGGTGTCTCTGAAGGGTTCCCAACGAATTAAGCTCATGATGACTCTCCTTTGTGCATCGACTCTAACCACCCTTCAGAGTAGCGCCGTCGGCTGCAGCCTCAATACGCAAATATACCAATTTGCGTGCACCAGTCAGCGAGACTCAAGTGCCGCGCGGCAGCAGCACTGCAGTGACTCCCGGGCCGATGGCCGCGGCGTTGCCTTCGTCGGTATCGAGGTGCAGCTCTGTCCGAAAGTCGGGCGCCACGCGTACCACCACGTCGGCGAAGATGAGGTCGCGTTCATCACTGTCGATCGCGACCGCAACGATATCCCTATCCTTCACGTTGAACCGCTCGGCATCCGCCGGACTCATGTGAATGTGGCGATGCGCCAATATGGCGCCGTGCGCAAGCGTGACACGGCCTGCCGGCCCTTCGAGAGTGACGCCGGGAGTGTCGTGCAAGTCGCCCGAGACGCGCACGTGCGCGTCGAGTCCGAGCTGTAGCGCGTCGCTTCTGGAAAGTTCAACCTGATCCTCGTGCCGCGGCGGTCCAAGCAAGCGTACATGTTCGAGCCTGCCGTGCGGACCGACGACTGTTACCGTCTCTGCGGCAGCGAACTCATGCGGCTGCGACAGTTGTTTTGCGGGAAGCAATCGGAAGCCGTCGCCGAACAGACGCTCAAGCGTCGCCTGCGTGAGATGGGCGTGCCGCGCCGAGATCGCCACGGGTATTGGGAAGGATTTCTCGTTTGTCGGCGACATCTCAGGCGCGCCTGCGGTAAGTGATAACTGGATGCGTTGCAGGCATGGCACAGAATCCCACCCGGTGAAAGTATCCGGTGTGGCGGGACGAGTCCATGCCCATGGCACGCGGGCCGTCAGGGGATCCACGCAGTCTGGAGAGGGCCGGCCTGAGCGCGCCGATCCGGTTACTGTGGTTCCTACGGATGGCCCCGGCGGGTCAAACGGCTTATAAGGCAAACATGGGTAGGGAAACAAAAACCGAGGGGCATTTGCAGCTTAATCGCCCGGCACCCGATTTTCGTGCCAGGACCGATGCCGGGGTCCGAGAGCTCGCGAGCTATCACGGGCAGTGGCTGGCCCTGATGTATTGCGCGCGCGGGTCATGCGGTCTGCGCGCCGAATGTCTCGAAGGATTGCACCAGCAGACGCGGGCGATCGCAACACTTGGCGGGCGGCTATTGATCCTGCATCCGTCGCTGGAGGCTGACGATCAGTTCGTGGAGCTGGCATTGCAGGATCACAAGCTCAGGTCGCTGCTCGTCGGTACCGTCGACGACCCTGAATTTCTGCGGGCCTACCAGGTGCGCGACGAAGACGACACGGCCCACGGCGTCACCGGGGTCTTTCTTATCGATCCGCAAGGGACGCTGCGCGCCGCCGCTCGATATTCGGCCTGCGCACCCGCCATCGTGCATGAGATAGCGGAGCTGATGCGCATCGCCATCGAACGCTTTGGCAGTAGCGGGAAGGAAAGTCGGCCGTTTGGCGCGCCGGCGAGCCACTCTGTCGACGTCAATCAGGGCTGCGTGGAGTGGTTCCAGTACCGATAGAGTCGCGCGGCCCGGCTGGCTCCGACAACGATCCAGCGCGCGATTCTGATCCAGTGATCTGCGACTGCGCCGTCGGCGCCGAGCCGCCGGCGCTGGCGATCCGACTGCGAGACGAGCCGCAAGCGCCGCCGCTCGAGTTCCCTCTGGCGCTCGTTCACGAGTCGCGCCTCAGCGCGTCGAGATCGCGCTCAAGTTCATGCAGGGTCGATTCGAAAAGACGGGGCTTCGCGTGGAGCGTCCGCATCAGCAAGAACACCGCCAGCAGTGCCAGCGCCGCGAAACCTGCGGCAACGAGCGTACTGACGAGCTGCCGATGGCTGTCCCAGAACGCCACGATCAAGGCCACGCCGGCGAAGCCGATCGCCAGCAGCGAGAGTAGCAGTGCGGCAAACGCCCAGACGATGAGGCTGCGGGCGCGCCACAGTTCCTGCTCGAGCTCGACGCCGATCAGCTCGACGCGCGTATGCAGGAGCGCGAGCGTTGTGCTGAGGAGTGAACGCATCGCTTCGAGCAGCGTCTCCCAGCGATTCGCATTGCTCATCGGCGTCGGCCCATCAGTACGCCGAGCGCGAAGGCAAGGCCTGCCGCGACGCCGATGGCACGCCAGGGATTATCATGAACGTATCCGTCGGCCGCTTTGGCCTTGCTCTGGGCCTCGCTCAACAGATCCTCTTCCATCTCGCCCAGGCGCTCACGCGCGGAACGCAGCTTGTCGCGCGCCTTTTCCCGTGCGCTCGCCACATGTTCCCCGGCCTCATGCGCCGTGGAGTGCAGCAGACCCTCCGCGCTCTCGATGACCGTCTTCAGGTCGCTGAAAAACTTCTCGGTACTGGCCTTGTCCATCGTAAACTCTCCGCAAACGCGACCAGGAAAAGGATGCGCGCCCGGTTCCGGGGCGTCATCCGCACAATCGCGTATAGGGTCGAGACGCGACTGCCGCTAGTCTCCGCCTGTATCAAGGAGAGGTAAATGCGCAGAATTCGAGTCGTCGTCGCCGATCAAGCTGAAGCCCGATTCTTCGATACCACCGACCATGGCCTGGCGCTGACGAGCGCCGGTGTGCTCCAGGATCCGGCGGGCCGCCTGAAGGAGCATGACTTGGTTACCGATAAGCCGGGGTCCGCCAGCGGTCACGGCCACTATGCCCTGCAGCCACACGGCTCGCATAAGGAACACGACGTGGGTCTGTTTGCGAAGAAGATCGCGGACAAGCTGCTCGCCGAGTCCAATGCCGGCGAGTTTGACGACATTGCACTCATCGCTGCGCCACACTTTCTCGGCATTCTGCGCAAGGCCCTGCCGCCAGCGCTGCACAGGAAGGTCCGGCATGAGATCGTTCATGATCTCGTGCACCAGAGTGAAGCTGTGATCCGGGCCCACCTCCCTGTGAGCTGGCCGACACC
>JBGPLJ010000101.1:0-10665 GCA_041486385.1 Steroidobacteraceae bacterium | reverse complement strand
TCTTGAGGCCGTCGAGCGCCGCGGTAAAATCCACCTGGCAGCTCAAGCGGGAGCGCGATTCCTCGTAGTGCTGCAGCTCCGAGAGCAGGTCCTGTTCGTCGGACTGCTTGGCCGGGAGCCTGTTCATCCACGCGGGGTCAACGTACATGTGGCAGGTCGCGCACGAGCACAGCCCGCCGCAGATCGCCGCAACACCGAAATCGAGCTCGCGCAGGGTCTCCATGACCTTGAGCCCGACCCTGCCTTCGACCACATGCTCTTTGTCGTCGCGATCGACGACGATTAAATTCGCCATGACGTCCTCGCCTCGAGTGGGCGCGTAGTGTGCCCAAAAGTGCTGCGCGAGGCCACCGCCCGGCGCGTGCGTGCGGGCGATGTTGGCATTTTGTGCAGGACACGCGCGCGTTCCAAGCCGTGCGCGTTCTCTTCGGAGTCGGCCGGCGGATGGGGTCTGGCAAGTCCGGTCTGGCGATGTTCGCGGGCACGCCGTTTACGATCACGAATATTTCGAACGTGAAGCCGGACGCCGCCACGGCCCCTCCGGCGGTCGACTCCTCTTGGAACGCGCACGGCTGCCTACGCGCCGTCGCCTGCGAGCCGCCGCATCAGCCGCGCGCACTCGGCGGTGTCGCTCGCGCTGAGCTCCAGCCATAGCAAATGCATGTAGTCGAAGAGCCAGCAGTAATTATCGAATGATTTTGCGAGCGCCGCGGCTGCACTCGGCGCGTAGGAGTCGATGAGGTGCCTGCGTTCGGCTGCGTCGAGATCGTGATAGCAGGCGAATGAAGCAAGATCGAACATGCCATCGCCCACGGCTGCGTATTCCCAGTCAATGAGCATGAGCGCGCGGCCGTCGATGATATTGCGGTGATGCACGTCGTTGTGACAGAGCGCGCGCTTGCGCGGATGCAGCGCGAGTTCGGCGAGACGTTGTTCCGCTTGCGGCTCGAGCACCGCCCGCTCCTGTGAGCGCGCACCATTCCTGGCTGCGAGGCTCGCGCGATAGCTGGCAACGAGTTCGGCGAAGTCGAGCTGCCGCGCGCCCCTGGGAAGCGCGAGCGCGTGCAGTGCCTGCAGGCGTTCGGCGAGTCGCGCGACACAGCGCGCATCGTGCGCATCCGCTCCGCTCCACAGGCGCCCCTCGACATATTCGCTCAGCATCAGGCCCGTGTTGATTTCGAAATAGATGAGCCGTGGCGCGAGCTCAATCGCCGCCGCGGCCTCAATCGCGATGCGTTCACCCCTGCGATCGACGCCGAGCATTTGTGTGTCGTGCACGGGTACCCGCAGAACCAGCTTTGCATCGGCTGCCGCCAGCAGCCAGCTGCGATTCGCGAATCCGCCCTCGAATGGCGTGATACGCCAACGTGCGACGCTGCCCAGCATCGGCAACGCAGTGAACGCGCGTTCGAGCGCCAACTCGTCCGTCTTGCTGCGGACGACTCCTGCTGACGGACTCATGCCGCTCGCCCTTGCGCCCGGCAGGCGGTCGTCCAGCTGCGCAGGCCAACGGCGGCGAGCACCACATAGAGAGCGAACAGCAGCGCGGTCACGCTCAGCTGCCGATTGACATACACGGGGATGGCGAGCGTATCGATCGCAATCCAGTACCACCAGTTCTCGAGGAACTTGCGCGCCGCGAGCCAGGTGGTGACGACACTCGCCCAGGCGATGAAGGAGTCAATGTAAGGCCAGGCTTGATTGGTGTAGCGCCCGAGGACGCTCCCCGACACGAGAGTCAACAGCAGGATCGTGCCAAGTGCCGCGAGGTGGACCCGCGAGAGCGCCCGGGAGATCGGCAGCGCGCTGTGCGCCGGACCGCCGTAGCGCCACTGATACCAGCCGTAAACGGCCATGGCCGCGAAGAAGATGTTGAGCACCGCATCCATGTAAAGGTGCGCGCGGGCAAACACATAGACATAGAGCGCGGAGCTGACAAACGCGAGCGGCCAGCACCACGCGCTCGCGCGGATCGCAAACAGCAGATACGCGAGGGCGAGCGCCATCGCGATCAGCTCGATCAGCGAAGTTGCACGAAAATAGTCGAAGAGCGCGTCGATCAACGGCTGTTCACGCGGGCACGTCGGACAGCGGGCCCAGCACCTTCATGACGAAGATCGCTTTTCCCGTCTGCTCAAAAGTGTGGCGGCACTCGAGCGCGAGCGTGTCGAACACGCGACCGTACTCGCCGAAGACCTGCGTGCTCATGCTGTTGGTGACGACCTTGACGCCCGCATGCGTGTTGAGCCGCTCGATGAAGTCCGCGATCGGCGGAATGAACTCATCCGCCAGCGGGTACAGACTGATCTCGACACCGATTTCCATGCGCATCCCCTCGTTGACAATCAGAAGTTGTAGTCGACAGTCACGCCCCACTGTCGCGGATCGCCGAGCCTCAGGTAAAGCTTGTCCGGAAAGTCGGGTGGTTCATCGCCGAAGAAGAATCCGCGCACGGCGTAGCGCGTGTTGAAAACGTTGCGGCCCCAGACGCTGGCGCTCCAGCGCGCGCCCTGGTAGCCGAAGCGCAGATTCACCAGCGAATACGCCTGCGACTGCTGGTCGTTGCTCGCGTCGTAATAGAAGTGATCCTTGCCCGTAATGTCCGCGCGCGCCATCCAGCCACTCTGGACGTGGAAGCCCAGACTGAGCGAGTACTCATAGCCCGGCGCATGCGCCTGGTCGCGGCCGCTGAGGTCGCGCGGCCCGAAGTGATAGCCGATGTAGCGCGTCTTCAGGAGCCCGAGTGTCGCGCCGAGATCCCAGTGCTCATCGATGGCCCAATGGAGGGATGACTCGAGCCCGGAATTCACGCCGCTTGCTGCGTTGTTGGTATAGAAGATAAAGGTGAGCGGATCGGTAGGATCCAGTTGCACCGAAGTGCTGACCTGCTGGTTCTGGCGGTGCGCGTAGAAGAGTGCCACGTCGCCCGTCACGCGCCCCTGCGCCCACGAGCCCTTCAGACCCAGCTCGGTGTTCACCAGAAATTCCGGGCCGAAGCGCCGGCTGTCCGCGGGAATTTGCGTTCCGATGTTGAAACCGCCGGTCTTGTAACCGCGCGACACCGAGAGATAAGCCGTGCGTGACGCATCAATCTTGTAGCCGAGCGCCAACTGCCCGCCCCACAACGTATCGGCCGGCGTCGAGACCTGGCCGTCGCTGTCGCTATAAGTGGCGCTCCAGTGCTCGAGGCGCGCGCCGATCGTCAGAGTCAGTCGATCGACAATCGGCCAGCTTCCCTGAGCGTATCCAGCCCAGGTGCGCGCGCCATAGGTACTGGTGAGCGCGTGATCGACCGCGCCGTTGAAAAGATCGAGACCGTCGTTGTCTTCATCGAGCTTGAGCCAATACAAACCGCCCACCCAGGTCGCGGCGTCGGGATTGGCGGAATCGGCGTGCGACCCCAGGCGCAGCTCGCCCGACGTCGTGCGATGCATGCGCAGCGTGCGCGACGTGAAGTCATAGGGCGCGTAGATGCCCCAGTCACGATTGTTGCCCCAGTCGCCATCGAAGCTCTGCTCCATGTCCGAATGAGCGATCGTCGCGAGCGCCAGCACATCGACACGGCTGGTGAGCTCATGGTCAACACGCAGGGCGAACGCCGCGGACCGCTGCGAATCGCGCCCCGGCTTGTCCGACAGCGTGGTGTAGGAATTATCGATTGCAAAGGCATCGTAGCCATTGGCGAGATCCGTATAGAGCGCGGTGAGATCGACACGGGTCGTGGCGGACGGCTTCCACTTGAGCTTCCCGCGTGCCGTCAATTCATCGCGTCCGTTCGTGTCGTTGCGCCCGAGGAACGCGTTGTGGCGGAAACCGTCGCTCCGGTATTGCTGCAGCGCCAGCCGAAAGCCAAGCGTGTCGCCCGACAACGGCCCGGTCACCACGGCCCCGAGAGCGCGCGTGTCGTCCTGACCAACCGTCAATTCCGTGCGCGCGCCGAATTCGGGATCGGGATCGCGCGTCCTGAACTTGATGAGGCCGGCAAGCGCGTTGGCGCCATAGCGGGTTCCTTGCGGCCCGCGGAGAACTTCCACCTGCTGCACATCGAAGAGCGTGCCGACCATGCCGATGCCGCTGAAATCGACGTCATCGACGAGAAAGCCGACCGACGGATTGGGCGCGCCCTGGTATTGATCGAGCTCCCCGATGCCGCGCAACTGGAAAAAGCGCGGGCGCGAGCTCGCCCCCGCCCACATGAGATTCGGCACGAGGTTCAGCACATCCTCGAAGTGCTGCACGCCGGCCGCGCGCAGCGTGCGCTCTGGAAGCACCGAGACGCTGGCGGGCACCGTGCGCAGCGGCTCATCGCGCAAGGTCGCCGTCACCACGATTTCCTCGAGCCAGTCGTCGTTCCTGACGTCGGCGGCCCGGGCCGAGGGCATGGCGCATGCGATGGCACACAGTGCGAACCAAACAACACGAATCATGCGACGCTCCCCTCGTTTCGAGAAGACCGGCGTGAAGGTGTAGGGGCGTCTGTTAAGGCACCTGCTCCCTACGCCGGTACTAACCGGATCAGGTTCGACGGGTTCGCCGGCGCCACCGGCATCTCAGGTCGTTGCAAGACGACCACCCCAAGGTACGCGGCGAATTCTAGGGCTTAAGTTGGCGAATGCAACCCCGGCGCTTGCTAAGCTCACGCGCGTGGACCTACGCCGCCTGCCGGTATTTCGAGTCGACGCGTTTACGCGCCGCCGCTTCAGCGGCAATCCCGCCGTTGTCGTCCTTGCGGCCGATGCGCTGTCGACGCCCGAGATGCGCATGCTTGCGAATGAGCTGCATGAAGGCGACACGGCGTTCGTACTGAAAGCGGATGGCGCCGATCACGACCTGAGGGTGCGTTTCTTCTCCCCCACGCGCGAGCTGCCGTTCGTCGGACACGCCACGGTCGCTGCGCACTACGCGCTCGGAATCGAAGGCCCGCCGCGGCCAGCGCGCGTGCGGCAAATGACGGGCGCGGGAATCATCGACATCGAAGTTCGCGGGGTGACGGATGACCGCACCATCGCCATGACACTGGCACCGCCGACGCTCGGCAGGATTCTCGATGAGCGCGACAAGGCACGCCTGCTTGACGCCCTGGCCCTGAGTTCATCCGATCTCGATCCGGCGTGTCCATTGCAGATCGCGCTCAAAGGCAGCTCGCGTCTCATGGTCGGCCTGCAGACCGTACTGCAGCTCGACTGCCTGCGTCCGGACCTTGCCGCGCTCAGGCGACTCTCGCCGAACATCGGCGCCGACGGCTATTTCATTTTCGCGCGGCAGGGTGCGCCCGACGATTGTCTGACTGAAGCGCGCATGTTCTGCCCGGCGATCGGCATCGACGAGGATCCGGTGAGCGGCAATGCGCACGGCATGCTCGGCGTCTATCTGGCGGAGCATCGATTGCTGCCTGTGTCGGCGGGACGCGCTGCATTCACTGGACTTCAGGGCCGCGTGCTCGGCCGGCCCGGCCGCGTCCACATCGAACTCTCAATCAGCGACGCGCGGGTCAGCAGCGTGACGATCAGCGGAGCCGCCGTGCTCGTGTATCGCACGACGGTGGAAATCTGACGCTCGAAATCAGTTGCCGTCGTCCGCCACCAGCGCGACGCGCGTGCCGTCGGGACTAAAGGTCAGGCGCGTGATGTTCTTCAGACCTGACGCCGTGAAATCGGCGAAGGGCAGCCACGCCCCACCGGACTTTGGATTCCAGGCGAACAGCGCCGCGCCCTGCGCCATCACGATGCGGCCGTCGGGCGTCCAGGCGTAGTCAACGTCGCCGGCGCGCAACGGCCGCACCAGATCGACGATCGACCCGGTGGCCGGATCGTAGCTGCGGATGTGCGTGTCGCTCTCAACCGCGAGGTCGACGAAGCTCACCAGCTTGCTGTCTGGAATCCGCTGCAGCGATCGGCCGACGTGCTCGGCAAATTTCTCGGACTTGCCGGTGACGCTGTCCGCGACATAGAGCGCATTCGGATCGCCGAGCACGTAGAGCACGAGCGTGTGCGCATCGATCCAGACGTGATAGCCAACCGGCTCCGGCGCGTCGAGCACACGCTTGAAGGAGACATTCGTGACAGGCCGCGCGCCCGCACGCGGCAGGGGAAACATCCATAGATGCTGGCGCAAGTCAGGCTCGATGCGCACGACCGAGACATGGCGCCCATCGGGCATGAGCGTCGGGGAAAATTCCGATTCCGGCGTCGCGGTCACGCGGCTGCGCGCGCCGCTCGCGAGAGCCACCCGATAGATATCCGTGCCGCCGGTCTCATTGTCGGCCGTATAAAGGAGCGCCGTTCCACCGGGCAGAAATCGCGGCTGATTGTCGTAGCCCGCGCGCCGCGTCACGTTTGCCGGTGCGCACGGGCAGCCTGGACCTGCGAGGCGGGCGACATAGATATCGTCCGTCGGAAACGCGGGCGGCGCCGCGACACTCGGGGTCGCAGTGAGACCCAGTAGTGCGGCCAGAATCGAATGGCGGACAGTCAAAAGTCGGTTCAGCACAAGTCCCCCTCACATTTGAGACGCAACCGGCAGTTTCCCCGGCGCCGCGGCTTGCGTGTGACATAAGAGCCCCGAAATGCGGCCGCGCTGCGACAACGCGCACGCTGCCTATTGCGGGAAAACCCTATCGTTGCGGCCGTCGTCGCCTCGAGCTTCTCGCACCTCATGAAGCCCGATGTGTTCTCGCCAGGAATACTGACATGGGAGTTCGATCATGAATGCTTCCGCACCCCGGCTCGGCATTGCTGCGCTGGCGATTGTCGCTGCCGCCGCTGTGACGTTTGGTCCTGCGCTGCTGCTCAACAGTGAACGCCCTGCCCCGCGTTTGCACGGTGAGGTGAGCATCGCACAGCTGATGGTCGACAAGGACATGCGGGTCATCGCCCCCGCCCAGAAGGATGGCGTCATCGCGACGGTCACCGTAAAAGCCAGCCGCTGAGCGAGACCAGAACCCGCACTAGTGCACCGTGTCCGGCAGCCGGATGCGATCGATAAGAACGAGCGCCGGCAGGATCAGGAGCGCCGACACCCAGAACGGCGCGCTGTGCCCGATGTGAGCTGAGCACAGGGCCGCGAGGCCCGGACCGACGATGCGTCCGAGACTTTGCGCATTCTGCAGCCCCGCGAGTATCGCGCCGCGCTGGCGCGGATCGGCAAAGAACGTCGTCAGCGTCGAGCCGCAGGTCTGGAACAGACTCAGTCCGAAACCAATCAGAAAATTCGCGGTGCCAATGGCACCCGGAACCGGCGCGACGGAGAGAATCACCAGGCCGGCCGCCATGATGAGGCCGCCGAGTTGCGCGGTGCGGCGTTCACCAAACGAGCGCGTGAGCCTGCCGACCGCGACGCCTTGTCCGAGCGTCGCACCGACGGCGGACAGGAGCAGCAGCCACGTCGTGAGCTTCGGACTCATGCCGGCGTAGTGCGTGCCCCAGAGTGGAAATGCAGCCTGCATGGCAGTGCCGACAACGGACATCACCCAGGCGGCGGCCAGCACTTGCCCGAGCCCTGGACGCTTAAGTCCCGTCCACAGCGGCGAATGGCCGCCCGGAGATTTCTCAGACAGCGGGCGCCGCAGTTCCGGCCGCAGACTCTCCTTCATGAGGAAGATACTGCCGGCGAGCGCGAGCGAACTCGTGATGGCGCCGGTGACCGCGGGGCCGAGCAGACTGAAGGACGCGATGTCGTTGCCTGCGAACAAACCGCCTGCGAATGGGCCCATCGCAAAGCCGGCGCCGAATGCGACGCCCATGAGCCCCAAGGTGCGCGCGCGGCTTTCCGGCGTCGACATGTCCGTGGCGTAGGCGAAGGCCGCGCCGAGATTGCCGGCCATGAAGCCGCCGAGCGCGCGCACCGCGAGCAAGCTCGTGACGCTGTCGGCGTTCGCGAGCATCACATAGCCCGCGATGGCGCCGCTCAAGCTGATGACAAAGATGGGTTTGCGGCCGTAGGCGTCGCTCAGCCGTCCCCACAGCGGCGCGGCGACGAACTGAAAGATGGAAAAGACGCCGGGGCCGCCCCAGACGACCAGCCAATCGGGAGCGCCCGCTCGCATCATGGCGTACGGGAAAGTCGAACCCACGATGCCGAAACCCAACAGGTCGACGAATACAATCAGGAGAAGTACGGGCATGGGCTCGAATCAAAGTCCACTATGATGATGAATGCGCGTTCCGCGGCGCAGCCTGCAAGTGTAGCCTGAGCGCGATACGAACAAGGGGCTAGACACTCATAGTCGGCCGTGATGGGCAAATTTCTCAAGCGTGTCTTCATCGGACTTGCCGTGCTCGTCGTTGTGGTCGGCATCGTCCTGCTGCGCTTCCTCAACGTCACTGGCGCGTTCGACGCCATCCGCTACCGGCCCATCGCCAGCTGCAGTGCGGTCGCGCTGCCGGGCGCCGCGGAAGACATCCAGGTCGATCATGCGAGCGGCATCGCGTATCTCTCGGTATTTGACCGGCGGGCGGCGCTGCACTACGGCGGGATTACCGGCACGATTTTGCGGCTCGATCTGAATCAGCCGAATGCCGGTTTGAAGCCCGCGACCGCCGGCGATCCGCCCGGCTTTCGTCCGCACGGCGTGAGCCTCTGGGCTCATGAAGGCGAGCCCAAGCGCCTGTTCGTCGTCAACCATCCGCTCGATGCAGCGGGCCACGAGCAGCAAACCGTCGAGATCTTCGAGCAGCGGGCAGATCAGCTGTTCCATCACGTGAAGACCGTGAGCGACGCGCTCTTCGTGCACCCGAACGACCTCGCGGCGGTCGGGCCCGAGCAGTTCTACGTGGCGAATGACAGCGGAGCGCACAACAGCTTCACGCGCATGATTGAATTTCTGTTCCAGCCCGGTTGGTCGAGCGTCGTGTACTACGACGGCACGAAGGGCGCGATCGCGGTCACCGGTCGCGCGATGGCGAACGGCGTCATGGCCTCGGCCGATGGTCTGAAGCTGTATCTGGCGGAAACCGCTGGCCGGCAGGTGCTCATCTTCGATCGCGACACGCAGACTGGTGCGCTCTACTGGAGCGGACTCATCGAGCTTCCAGGAGGACCGGACAATCTCGATCTCGCCGAGGACGGTTCGGTGTGGGTCGCAGCTCACCCGAATATCTGGGCCGTCATGCAGCATGTCCGCAGTGGCAAGCCTGCGCCGACCATGATTCTGCGGCTGGCCTCGCCCGTCGGCGGCTTCACGAAGCCCGAGCCTGTCTACGTCAATGACGGCACGCAGATTTCCGCGGGAAGTGTGGGCGCGAGCTTCCGCGGACGGCTCCTGATCGGCTCGTTCATCGACAAGCAACTGCTGACATGCCCGCTCATGCCCGGCGCCGCGTAGTTGCCGCCGCCCTTTAGCGCTCCACGACGAGCCGTCCGCGCGCAAGACGCGCGATCCGCCCGATCGACGGAATGAAATCCTGCGTGTGGTGCGTGGCGAGGATGATCTGTACTCCGCCCTGCGCGACGCTTTCAAGATGCGTCAGCACTTCGCCGCGCGCGGCCACATCGAGTCCGGTGCATGGCTCGTCGAGCAGCAACAGCCACGGATCATTGACGAGCGCACGCGCGATGAGCGCGCGACGCAGCTCGCCATAACTCACGCGTCGCGGCGCAACCGCGGCACGGGCGCCGAGTCCGAAGCGCTCGAGGCACGCGCGCGCACGACGCACGTCCGCACGCGTCGGCCGTTCGTTGAGTCCAACGCTTGCGTAGATTCCGGAAAGCACGAGCTCCTCGATACTGCCCAACCGCACGAGCTCGCTCTGCAACTCCGGCGAAACCCAGCCGACGCGCCGCTTGAACTCCTCGATGTGCTGACCGGATTGATGGCCGCGCCGCCGGATGACGCCGCCGAGCGCCGGCGGGAAGTCGCCGTAGATCAGCTTGAGCAACGTCGATTTACCTTCGCCGTTGGCGCCGAGGAGCGCCCACTGTTCACCGGCGCGAATGGTCCAGTTCACATCCTTCAGCACCGGCCGGTAGTCGCGGTAGATCGACACCTGCTGCAATTCGATGACGGCCGGCGCCGTGCCTGCTTCGAAGGCGCTGCCTCTCTCGCGCGCGCGGCGCGCACGCGGTTTGTCCGCGGTCAAGGCAGCGGGCGCCTTCCTGAGACGCCGCAAGCGTCCCTTGGCAAGCTGCGCCCAATGAGTGACCCGCCGCGGCACATCCTCGGCGCGATGGGTCGCGATAACCCAGGGAATGCGCGTGCGCGCCAGCGAGTCGAGCGCGGCATGCAGACGTTTGCGGTTCGCGGCGTCGAGACCGTTGAATACTTCATCGAGCAGCAGCAACCGCGGCCGCATGGCGAACGCGCGCGCGATCAATGTTCGGCGACGCTCGCCGTACGACAACGTCAGCATGCGGCGGCGCTTGAGCGGCGCCAATCGGAAGCGACGCACGAGTGCGGCAACGCGCCGGCGCTCGGCCGCGGTGAGCTCCACGAGCGGCAGATCGCTGGCATGCACACCGGTCGCAATGACCTCGGCCACGGTGAGGTCCCAGCCGTAGCGTTCGTACTTGTCCTGCCGCTCCGCACCGACGTAGGCAATCGCGTCCTTGACCTCCATGAGCTCGAGCCGCGTTCGTCCCGACCAATAGCGCTGCACCGAACGGCGCGTGGGAGTTGGCCACACGTCGCCCGCCAGAATCTTCAGGAGTTGCGTCTTGCCGGCCCCGTTG
>JBGPLJ010000100.1:0-10720 GCA_041486385.1 Steroidobacteraceae bacterium | reverse complement strand
TCCCCCATTGTCCAATATTCCCCACTGCTGCCTCCCGTAGGAGTCCGGACCGTGTCTCAGTTCCGGTGTGGCTGGTCGTCCTCTCAGACCAGCTACGGATCGTCGCCTTGGTGAGCCGTTACCTCACCAACTAGCTAATCCGACTTGGGCTCATCCATTAGCGCGAGGTCTTACGATCCCCCGCTTTCCCCCGAAGGGCTTATGCGGTATTAGCCAGTCTTTCGACTGGTTATTCCCCACTATTGGGCAGATACCCAAGCATTACTCACCCGTCTGCCGCTCGTCGCCAGGATTGCTCCCGCGTTACCGCTCGACTTGCATGTGTTAGGCACGCCGCCAGCGTTCAATCTGAGCCAGGATCAAACTCTTCAATTAAAGTCTTTGAGACTTCGACTTGAGATGATCCAAAAGCTCTTATTGGCTAGCCAACTAAACTTTTGGTCACTCGGGTCAACGCTCTTTAGGCGAATGACGCGAGTCCCCACACAAATTACCTGTTGCATTTTTAAAGAGCGAACTCGGACCGCTCGGGTCCGAGCAACAAGACGCACAAGTATACAGTCGGTCACCGAAGCGTCAACGGGCCATAAGCAACCCGCCGCAAGAATCGGTGATCAACAAGCCTTGGAGGCGTCGAGAGGGCGCGCAGTATAGTCAGCTGCTGCGCCGTGTCAAATAAGATTGGAAAAAGCGAAACGTGCGGTGCGCAATGCGACGCGGAGAGCTATTTTTCCCGCACGATACGCACACGGGCGAACTTGCGTTTGCCGACCTGCAGGATCATTTCGACGCCATCTGAGGGCAGCGTCTTGCCCTTGTCCGTAACCCGCTCGCCACCGATGCGTACGCCGCCGCCCTCGATGTCCCGGTAAGCGGCCGACGAGCTCGCGCTGAGTCGTGCTTCTTTGAGAATGGTTGCCAGTTTTTCGCTGTCCCCCGCAACGCGCAGGGTCAGCAGCGGCAAGTCCTGCGGCAGATCGCCGCGCTGAAAGCGCGCAATGAATTCCTCCTGCGTCGCCTCCGCAATTGCTGCGCTGTGAAAGCGCGTTACGATTTCATGTGCGAGCGCGAGCTTGATGTCACGCGGGTTGCGCCCGTCAATCGTCGATTGCTTCAAAGCGGCAAGGTCGCTCGCCGATTTCAAGCTCAGCAGCTCGTAGTAGCGCCACATCAGCCTGTCGGAAATCGACATCAACTTGCCAAACATTTCAGCGGGCGTGTCGTTTATCGCCACGTAATTGCCGAGCGATTTCGACATCTTCTGCGCGCCATCGAGTCCCTCGAGCAATGGCATCGTCAAGACCACCTGCGGTTCCTGATGGAAATGTTCCTGCAGATGTCTGCCTACGAGCAGATTGAATTTTTGATCGGTGCCGCCGAGTTCAACATCCGCCTTGAGCGCGACCGAGTCGTAGCCTTGCACCAGCGGGTAGAGAAATTCGTGTATTGCGATAGGTTGATTCTGCTTGTAACGCTTCGAGAAATCGTCGCGTTCAAGCATGCGGGCAACCGTGTACTGCGCCGCGAGCTCGATGAGCCCCTGCGCATTCATCGAACGCATCCAGCGTGAATTGAAATCAATGCGGGTTCGCTCGGGATCGAGGATCTTGTAGATCTGTTGTTCGTAGGTGTGCGCGTTCGCCGCAATTTCCTCGGGTGTGAGGCGTGGCCGCGTCGCGTTCTTGCCGCTCGGGTCGCCAATCATTCCAGTGAAGTCGCCGATGAGGAATATGACCTCGTGACCGAGATCCTGGAAATGCCGCATCTTATTGATGAGCACGGTATGTCCAAGATGAAGATCGGGCGCGGTAGGATCAAAGCCCGCCTTGACCCTGAGCGGCACGCCGCGCGCCAGCTTCTTAAGGAGATCGGCCTCGAGTAGAATTTCTTCCGTGCCGCGCTTCAGCTCAAGCATTTGTTCAGACGCGTTTCTCATGTCACGACTTCGTGTTGGATTGGGACTCGAACTCAGCGGTGCCGCACTCTAAGGAGCGGCGCTGCATCGCGCAAACGATAGCTGTCGCGGCCCGGACCTTGAGCGACACGTCGCGCTAATCGCTGCCGATGATTGCATGGCATCACATATTTCGTCGTTATTCGTTGACCCTGCCGTTGGCCGTGGCTAGTGTAAGCGCCTGTTCTGGGCCGGGAATCGTATTCGCCGTGCAAAATTACACGCGTGCCGACAGTGGCTTCAGGACACGTTCGGCCCAGAGAACGCCTCACCATTTGGGTCTGCTGCTCGCTGCGCTCTCACTTGCGGCTCTGGCATCCAGCAGCGTTGTTACGGCAATCCCAGTTGCACAGCCGCGCCCCGCGCCAGCTGAGCAAAGCGTTACGCCCGTCGCCGCTGCGCCGACAATAGCAATTGCGCCCGCAACTCTGGGGCTGGCGCTGCCCACAAGCGCGGCGTCGCCCGTCGCCCAAGCGTCCCTGGCAATGTCGCAGATCGAGATTGTTGTACGCAGAAACGACACGCTCGACGGAATATTCCGGCGGCTCAAGCTGAGCCTTGATGATCTTGCGACTTTGCGGACGGTGCCGAGCTTGCGACAGTCGCTCGACTCATTGCGGCCGGGTGACGCGATTCACCTCACGCACATGAACGGCGACGTGCAAAGCTTCGTGCGGCGCCTGAACGAGACACAGACGCTGTCGGTGACCCGCGGCAGCGACGGCTTCAGCAGCAACATCATCGAGCAGCCGCTTGACACGCGCGTCGCGCATGCTTACGGCCGTATCGATTCGTCGCTCTTTGAGGCCGCCGACGAAGCGGGCATCTCGGAGCAGACGGCGATGGCGCTCGCCAATATCTTCGGCTGGGATATCGACTTTGTTCTCGACATCCGCCATGGCGATGAGTTTTTGGTGACCTACCAGCAGATCTGGCAGGACGGACGGTACCTGCGCGATGGCGACATACTTGCAGCACAGTTTGTGAACAGTGGCCGTGTGTTTCGCGCTGTCCGATATCAGCTGCCCGACGGCACTGCCGCGTATTTCACGGCCGACGGCCGTTCCATGCGCAAAGCTTTCCTGCGCGCACCGGTGGAATTCAGTCGCATCAGTTCGCGCTTCAACCCGGGCCGTATGCATCCAATCCTCAATCTTATCCGGGCGCACAAAGGTATCGACTACGCGGCGCCGATTGGAACAGCTGTACGTGCTGCGGGTGACGGCCGCGTTTCAACTCGCGGACTGAAAGGCGGCTATGGGCGCGTTGTCGTGCTCGAACATGGCGCCGGAATTTCGACGCTCTACGGCCACCTCTCGCGCTTCGCAAACGGCGTAACCGTCGGCACCCGCGTCGCGCAGGGTCAGGTCATTGGGTATGTAGGAATGAGCGGACTCGCAACCGGGCCACACCTTCACTACGAATATCGCGTGAATGGCGTGCATCGCAATCCGCAAACCGTCAATTTCGCCGATGCTGCGCCCATCAGCCCGGAACTGCGAGCGGACTTCGTCTCAAGAACGGCGCCGTCGCTTGCCGAGCTTGAGCTACTCAAACGAGTGCGCGTCGCTTCCATCCAATAGCGAGTACGGGCGAACGCCCAGGAGCATTACGTCAGCCTGAACTCAAGGGCTGGCAGCGTTCGGCGTCTGCAATCAGGCTGCGAACGAGGAGCCGCAGCCGCAGGTGGTCTTGGCGTTGGGATTGCGAATGATGAACTGCGCGCCTTCGAGATCTTCTTTGTAATCAATCTCGGCGCCCATCAGGTACTGAAAGCTCATCGGATCCACCAGCAGCTTTACGCCCTGATTTTCGACGCAGGTATCACCGTCCTGCTCGTCTTCGTCGAAGGTAAATCCATACTGAAATCCCGAGCAGCCGCCACCCTGCACGAAAACGCGCAACTTCAGGCGCGGATTGTCTTCGCCCTTGATGAGCTCGCCGACCTTGTTCGCAGCAGCGTCCGTAAACAGCAAGCCGGGCGCTGTGGCAGTCTCATTGGCATGTGTTTCGGTCATAAGTCGTTGCGCCCATCGGGTCGTCGGCTGATCGGTACGCGGGGCAGTCTACGGGCCGGTCCCACCGTGGTCAAAAAACTGCATCACGTCTTGATTTCTTCGCTTTTCGCCTGCGCCAGGTGGATCAACTTGCCATTGATCTCAGCCCCCAACGCCATTTCGATAATTCCATACTGAACATTGCCTGTGACCCGTGCCTTGGGGCCCAGTTCCACGCGCTCGCGCGCGACGATGTCGCCGCTCACCAGACCATTCAACAGGACTTGCGGCACCTCGACAGAGCCCTCCACCGAGCCCTGCTCGCTGACGCTCAGAAAACCCGCGCCCTGCGCAGTCGCTGTCACATTGCCAACCACCCGGCCATCCACATGGCAGCCGCCGGCAAACCGCAGATCACCCTGTACCGTGGTGTTGGCCCCGATCAGCGTGCTGATTGCGTCAGACTTGTTGCGCCAACGTTTGAACATGCGGCCCTCGACTCTGGATTTCAACTGCTAGTGAGCGTCCCACGGAAAAATTTGTCTCAGCGGCATCGCGCCTGCGCGGTTCACACGCGCTTCGATCACAATATCTGATGGTACGAACCCCGCCGGTACCGCAAGCATCTGCTCGATGTCCTCGAAAAAGCGGAATGAAAAAGATGTGACGGCTCGCTTGTCGGTCGCAATCTCCTGCATGGGCAGGGTTGCTGGCCTTCCAGAGGTTGAACCCTGCAACGAAATCTGCAAAGTGCCGGAGACTGTGCCCTCGGGCTGAGCCGTCTGCATCAGCGCGAATCTCACGCGAAACTGCTTGCCATCATTGACCGGAGACATATCGAAGCGCTCGATCTTGATACCCGGCGCCGCTTCCCCGTTCGCCACAATACCGCGATAGAAGCTCAGATCCTGGCTGAGGCGCGCAATCTTGTCCTGCAGCCCGCCAATGGTACGCGCAAGCTCGGTTCTCTCCTGTTGACCTGAAACTCGGTTCGTCTCAAGGTCAGCGAGCTTCTGACGCAAAAGGGCGTTGCTGTGTTCGAGGCTGTCGATCTCAGCGTTCGCGTCGCGTCGATCCTGGCGTGCCGCAAATACGTCATAGCCGCCGTCCAGTCGACCAAGCTCATAGACGAGATATAGCGCAACCACGCTGCCGAGGACGATGCCGAACCACATGAGTGCGCGTCGCCAGGGAGTGTGCGCACGGACCACGAGCTTACCGACTGATGCTGCCATTGCGCGACTATCAGGCCTCCCGGCCGATCTCCCGACGCGCTTCCGGTTCGGCAGGTTCTGTGGCTTCGTCGGCCAGATCACTCCACCAGGCGGGATATGCAGGCAACCCTCCCGGAAAGGCATAGCCACCGAGTTCGTGCAGTGCGCGCGTGTAGCTGCGGCGCTTGAAATAGATTACCTCGCGCACGGGCGTCCAATAATCGACCCAGCGCCAGGATTCGAATTCGGGCTGGTCAGTGGTATCGAAGCGAAAGGCATCGTCGGCGCGCGCGACACGCAACAAGAACCAGCGTTGCTTCTGCCCAATACACAGCGGTCGGGAACCGCGGCGCAAGTAACGCTCCGGCAATCGATAATGCAGCCAGTTCGCGGTCGAACCGAGGACGGTAACGTCGCCCTGTATCAACCCGACTTCCTCGGTCAGCTCACGGTAGAGAGCATCGAGAATATCCTCGCCTTCGCGAATGCCGCCCTGCGGAAATTGCCAGCCGCGTCCGCCGGTGCGCCCGCCGAGAAAGAGTTGGTCACGGTCATTCATCAGCACGATGCCGACGTTGGCGCGATAGCCGTTGTTGTCGATGAAGTCGTTCATGCGCGTGCCCCAAGCCATTGTTCCACAACCCATCGGCAGTAACTACCGCAAGCGACCGACATCACTGGCGCTTGTGATCAAGCGCGCCCGGACAGTAGTCTTGCTGTGCCTGGGCGCCCCTTTAGAGGCGCGTCGCATACCAACAGTGATTGCGGTATCTCGAGGACAGTGATGCAGTTGATTCGTCCAGTTCCTTTCGTAGCACTGGCGGCCTTGCTCGTGCTCGTCTCGCTCGTGTGCTCGCTGTCGTTTGGCAGTGCGACGCTGAGCGCGACGAAACTATGGCATGGCGTATTGATTGCCAACGATCCGCTTGCCCGGCAATTGCTCTTTGATCTGCGGTTGCCACGCGCGTTGAACGCTCTCGCCGTCGGCTCGCTGCTCGGCACCGCGGGCGTACTTATGCAAGTCCTGCTGCGCAATCCGCTCGCGGACCCCTATGTCCTCGGGCTATCAGGTGGCGCGGCCGTTGCCGCTCTGGGAGGAATGTTGCTCGGCATATCCGCAGTGTGGATCCCCTTGTGGGCGACCGCCGGTGCCCTGCTCAGCATCGTCACCGTGTTTCTGCTTGCTCACGGCCCAGGCGGATGGACGCCATTGCGCTTGCTGCTCACCGGTGTCGTAGTGGCTGCCGGTACGAGCGCCATTGTCAGCCTGATGCTGGCGTTGAGCGACGAAGCGCGGCTTCGTGGCATGTTGTTCTGGCTGATGGGCGACCTGGCGCTCGCGCCGGAGTCGAACATCGCGCTTTGGATTGCGCCGGCAGCGATCGCGGGTGGCTGGTTGCTCGCCCGTCATCTCGATGTACTTGCGCGCGGAGAATTGCAGGCCGAGATGCTCGGCGCGCCTGTGCAAGCGCTGCGCATCGCGATTTTCGCCAGCGCGTCAGTTCTTACGGCAATTGCGGTGACGACGGCTGGCAGCATCGGATTTATCGGCCTCGTAACCCCTCACATCGTCAGGCTCACAGCCGGAAGTGGTCATCGCGTGGTGATTCCGGGCGCCGCGCTGCTTGGTGGGAGCCTGCTGGTGTTCGCCGATCTGCTTGCGCGAACCGCGCTGGCACCGCGACAGCTCCCGGTAGGTGCGTTGACCGCCATTGTTGGAGTGCCGCTCTTTCTGGCCTTGATGCAACAACGTCGCACTGTCGCTTGAGCAAGGCGGCTGACATCCGGCTCGGCAGGTCGAGTCAGCCGAATGCCGCCTCGATGCGTTGACGTCCGCCCGATTTCGCGCGGTACAAGCCGGCATCCGCTTCGGCCAGCAACCGGTCGGCAAGCGCTTTCAGATCCTGATCGTGTCTTTGCGGTGAGATAGCCGCGATTCCGATCGACAAAGTGACCTTGATCGATTGCGTGCTGGCCGCGTTTACGGAAACCGGCGACGCGCAGACCGCATGCAGTATGCGCTGCGCAAGCTTCTGGGCGTGTTCAGCGTCTGTTTCCGGCATCAGAATCGCGAATTCATCGCCACCAAACCGCGCGGCTGCATCGCTGTCGCGAATCTCGCCATCGATGCGTTGCGCGATCTCCCGCAGGACCTGATCGCCGACCAGGTGTCCGTAGGTATCGTTCACCCTTTTGAAGTGATCGAGATCCACCATAAGGCAGGCAACCGATGATCCACGTCGTTGCGCACGCGCCAGCTCTTCCTTCAGCCGCGTGTGCAGGTAGCGACGGTTGTGCCAGCCGGTGAGAAAGTCGGTGAAACCACTGCGCATGAGCCGCGCCTGATTGACGGCATTCTCAATGCAAAGTGCGGCAACAACACCCAGGTGCGAGAGAAACTCAGTGGCGTGCTGGCGGGTGAAGCGCGCGCCATCGGTGCTTCCGAGATTGATGCTGCCGAGGAGACGCTCCTGGCGTAGGAGCGGAATCATCGCGACGCTGCCCACATGCGCCGCCCCCCGCATGAGTGTCGCGTGTTCCTGTGCGACGTACGGCCCGAGCCACGGGCGATGCAAGGACGAGAATTGAGGCGCAAGGCCGATCAGGCTGTCCGCGAAGAGAACCGAGGGGTGATCCTGCAGTCGCTCACCCGACCCGACCAGCAGATGGCGGATCTCATGGTGCGGATCCCAGAGAGCGACCGAGACGTGAGGAATCTCGAAAGACGACGCCAGTCCGTCGACTAGCTGGCGCAGCAGTTCCGCGAGCGTATCTGCTCGCAGGAGCGCGAGCTCGCGCTCCTGCATGCGGGCGAGGATCTTCGCGTTGTCATCTGCCTGCCGCGCCCATTGGGTCAATTGCCCGCGCAGCGACTCGATTTCCGTTTCGAGTTCGACCGAGCGCCGCTCCGCGGCTGCGTTCACTGACTGGCGTGTAAATATCCCGCTGCGCACGCTGTCTGCTCCGCGCCTTAGTTCTCCTGTGCCGCCGGCTGGCGCACGGCCGTGCGGCCCGCGAGATATTCGCGGCCAGTTTGCATCATGTCAATGAACGAAGTCTCGTTTCGCGTGCGCACGACTTCGCGCAGCCGATCCACCGCGCGCGCCAGGGCGTCGAGCGAATCTGCGCCGTACTCGTTGAGGCTCTGAATCTCAAAGTAGAGCTGTGGGCTCTCTGACGCCACCAGCGTAGCAACCTCGAGTTGCGCGTCGAAGGTTGTACTCGACAGTTGCGCAAGGCGGGGCGCCGCTTCGCCGCTCGCGGCGAGGGCACTAAAAAATGCGATGTTCAGCGCATGCGACAGGCCGAGCACATAGGCAATCAGCCGGTCGTGCTCGTCGAGATCCATGACAACGCGTTCGGCCATCGTCGAGGAGAACAATGCCTGCGCTTCGGCCAGCGCGTCGGGCATCCCGAGATCGATGAAGATGACATGCCGTCCGGAGAGCAGATCGGTGTTCGGCCCGAACATCGGGTGGAGCGAAGTGACATTGCATCCCGCCGCCACCAGCCGCATCAGACCGCGTCGCAACGGTGTCTTAAGGGAGCCCACGTCGAAGACCACCCCAGTAGGCCGCACGTCGGCAATTTCGCTGAGCAACGCATCGGTAATCCCGAGGGGCGTTGCCACGACAATCAGATCGTGGTCGAGCGCTCCATCCTGCCAGCGCGCACGGTACGCATGCGTAGACGCCGGACGCATCGGGTCGGCGATCTCGACGTGAAAGCCCTGGGACGCGAGAAAATCCGCGAACCAGCCGCCCATCTTGCCGGCGCCGCCGATGACCAGCGCCCGCTTGCCCGTTCCGTGACCCTCCGCCGATACGGTGGCTTGCTCTTGTGTGGCCAACGACGAACGGATCAGCAGACTCAGTATCCCCTCCGCTGTCGACGCGGGAATGCCGAGTTCGCTGGCCGTATTGCGCGCTGCCAGCAGCACGTCGCGCTCGCGCTTGAAGTCGCGGGTCGGATACCCGGTCGCGCGTTTGACCTCGCCAATTTGCGTAGCAACCGTCTGACGCTCGGCGATGAGTTCGAGCAACCGACGATCGATCATACTCAGATGCGCGCGCAACTCAGCTAGATTCATAGGGATGACCTGTATCAGCAGTGCTTGCTATTTATGAGGTGCGCACCGCTACTGCGCAAGTCCGCGAGGGCGAATTCTGATCGGCACCGCCGATTGCGACGCCCTCGACACGCGCGGGACTCAATTCACGCGCCGCAATGGCGAGCGGCGCTAGTCGACGGGCCGCAACGACCATTAGTATGGCGGTCATGCCGAGCGACGACGAATTGCTGCCCGACCCATTGCCTGCGGAACCCATGGGCATGCTGCAGGAGTGGGTTGCGACCGCTGCCCTCAAGAGCGGGCGACCCAACCCAAATGCGATGGTCCTTGCCACGGCCAGCCACGATGCCCGACCCGCGGCACGTGTGGTCCTTTGCAAAGGCATTGTCAGCGATCCCGGATACCTTGTTTTCTATACCAACTACGATTCGCACAAGGGGCAGGACCTTGCGAACAACCCACGGGCGGCGGCAGTCTTCCATTGGGACTCCCTGCACCGTCAGTTGCGCATCGAAGGCCGCGTAGTGCGCTCTCCGCAGGCGGAGAGCGATGCGTATTTCAACAGCAGACCCTGGGGCAGCCGCCTTGGAGCCTGGGCCAGTGAGCAGAGCAGGCCCATCGCATCACGTGCGGCGTTCGTGGGGGCGCTGGCTCGCACGACCGCAAAGTACGGCGCTCAGGCCGTAATTGGCAGATCGATTCCGCGTCCCGATCACTGGGGCGGCTTCCGGCTTTGGGCGGAAGCCATCGAGTTCTGGGTGGAGGGCCAGTTCCGGATTCACGATCGCGTGCGATACACACGCGCGCTGGCAGCAGGCGAAACAGGTTTCACAGCGAGCCACTGGTCCCTCACTCGACTGCAACCCTAGGCATCCGAGCCGAAGAGTACGCATGCGTGGTTACTTGTCTGAACACGAGGTCACCTGCCCAAGTTGCTGGGAAGCCGTATCGCTCGACATTGATCTCTCGGTCGATGGCCAGAGCTACATCGAAGACTGTCCGGTCTGCTGCCGACCCATGACCGTGAGCTATACGGTTGCCGAGGGCGAACTCGCGTCCCTCGACGTCGTCGGCGCCGAGTAGTCGTGGCGCGGCCCGTTCACTCATCTGGCAGGTCACACGCGCGAGGGTCGCCATGGCGCTTTCTGCGCATGACTGCACTCCTGCTGTTGCTCCTGGCAACCGCCCTGAGTACCTGGTTGACGAAGATGCGTACTGCGAGCTGGGAGCGTCCGCTCTGGGTGGCGATTTACCCGATCAATGCGGACGGCACCGACGTCAGCTCGCGCTACGTCGCAAAACTCGACAAGACGGCCTTCGCGGCCATCGATGGATTTTTTGCACGTGAGGGCACGCGATATGCGCTGCCACTCTCACACCCCGTTGAAACCCATCTCTACGCGCCGATTCTGGAGTTGCCACCGGCCTTGCCGCAAAGCCAGGGCGTATTCACAACCATGTTGTGGACCTTGAAGCTTAGATA
>JBGPLJ010000099.1:0-10788 GCA_041486385.1 Steroidobacteraceae bacterium | reverse complement strand
GCGGCGTGCGTATCCTTGGCGCCTGCGGCGGGCGCGGTACCTGTGGCTCCTGTTACGTGCGCGTGGTCGAAGGCGCCGTCGATTACGCGCCACTGCGAGTGCACGCGGCCGACGCGAGGCTGGCTGGCGAGGGATGGATCCGCGCCTGTCAGGCGTTTCCGCGGTCGGACTGTGCGGTTGAAGTCGCGGCGCGCTCACTTGCAGCGGTAGTGCGAGCGGAGGTGGGTGCTCTGGGCGAAGTCACCCTGCACTGCGCACCGGCGGTAAGGACTTACGATATTATCGTACCCGACGCGTCGATCGCGCACCCCGCTGCGGATGCAGAACGCGTGATCGGCGCGCTCCCGGCAGGCGCCGTACACGACATCGACTTGCGTGCGGCGCGCAGTCTCTCCCGCGTACTGCGACAGACCCGGGGACAGGTGCGTGCCCGCGTGCGCGACGGTGAATTGATCGATGTCGCGCCAGCGGGCAGCGCGACGCTCGGCCTGGCGATCGACGTCGGAACGACAAATGTGGCTGGGTTCCTCATCGATCTCGAGCGTGGCACGCGGCTGGCGAGCCTCGGAATCGAAAACCCGCAGGTCGCCTGGGGCGGCGATGTCATCAGCCGCCTGAACCACGCGATCCGGGCGCCGGGCGGCGGCACCGAACTGCAAGCGTCCGCAACGGGTGCGGTGAACGCCCTTGCCCACGACCTGTGCCGGGCGACCGGTACGAGCATCACCGACATCGCCGACGTCGCCGTGTGCGGCAATACGGCCATGCACCACCTGCTCCTCGGTCTGCCCGTCGCGCAACTGGGTCGGGCACCCTTCGTCGCCGCCGTGCGCGCGGCAATGAACGTGAAGGCGCGCGATCTTGGCATCGCGGCTTGTCCCGGCGCCAACGTGCACGTGCTGCCGAACGTCATGGGTTTCGTCGGCGGCGACCACGTCGCAGCCCTGCTCGCCACCGAGGAGCGCTGGGCAGCGGCCGGCACAAGTCTGCTGATGGACATCGGCACGAACACGGAAATCTCGCTCATCCATCGGGGCGATATCTGGACTGCATCCTGTCCATCCGGGCCGGCGCTCGAGGGTGGACACATCTCTTGTGGAATGCGCGCGGCGGACGGAGCGATCGAGGGCGTCGCGTTCGCCGATGATCAACTGGCGCTCACCGTGATAGGAAACCAGGAGCCAGTCGGTTTGTGCGGCTCGGGGGTCGTCGACGTACTCGCCGCCCTGCGAGAAGCACGCGTCGTCGACGCGCGCGGGCGGATCGCTGCGAGTCATCCGCTGGTCGAAACCATTGACGGCGCGCGCGCCGCCAGGATCGCACCGGGCGTCTGCTTTACGCAGGACGACGTCCGCTCGGTGCAGCTCGCCAAGGCGGCCATTCGCGCCGGTGTCGATGTACTGCTCGCGCTCGCAGGCCTCAATCAGAAGGCCATCGAACGCTTCATCATTGCCGGCGCCTTCGGCTCCTACATCAAAGTAGCAAGCGGCATCACGATCGGCCTGTTCCCCGATCTGCCGGCGGAGTGCTTTACGCAGGTCGGCAACGCCGCGGGCCTCGGCGTACAACGCGTGCTCGCCTCGACACGCGAGCGCGACCGCGCGCGCGATCTCGCCATGCGCGCCCGTTACGTGGAGCTCAGCTCTGCGGCCGATTTTCACAAGACATTTGTCAAACGCATCGGATTCAGCTCGACCCCTTCCGCGAGGAGAGATTCATGACCGCACCCGATCAGTTCAAGCTCATCGTCATCGGCGAACGCATCAGCCCCGGATACAAGAGCGCCAAGGCGCTGATCGAAGGTGGCGACATCGCGGGATTGCAGGAACTCGCGGCGAAGCAGGCACAGGCCGGCGCACGCTATATCGACGTTCATCTCGGCATGCGGGGCGCAAACGATCCCGCGTTCGTGACCGAGCTCATTCGGGGGCTCCAGGCCGCCGTAACGACGCCGCTCAGTTTCGACTTTGCGGAGCTCAAGGCGCAGGAAGCGTGTCTGCGCGCGTACGACCGTGAGCGTGCCGCAGGCGAGCTGCCGCTCGTCAACTCGATCACCGAGCAGCATTGGGAATTCATGCAGCTGCGCACGCTCGCACCCTTCAAGGTGATCATCATGGCGTCCGAGCGCATGGAGGACGGCGTGGCGAAGAGCAATAAGACGGCCGCCGACATTGCCGGCACCGCACACCGCACCGCCGTGCGGCTCGCCAAAGAGTACGGCATGGCGATGGGCGACATCTTCGTTGATGTCTCGGTGCGCGCGATTATTGCGGATACTACCGGCATGAATCGCAGCGTCCTCGACGCCGTGCGCTTGATTCGCACGGACCCTGAGCTGAAGGGCATTCACATCATGGGTGCCCTCACCAACATCGGACAGCAGATGCCGCCCAAGGCCGTCGACGGATCAGACCTGAAGCAGGCGCTCGAGAACGCGTTCCTGACGCTCGCGGTGCCCTATGGACTCGACGCGGTGATGGGCACGCCGTGGCGCAGCTATCATCCGCTGCCGGAGGACAGCCACGTGCTGAAGACCTACCGCGACTTCCTCGAGCAGTCCGGCACCAACGCGCTGCGCGTGGTCCGGAAGTTCTACCGCGCCTAGCAGGGCTACTTCGCCGCCGCCTTGGCCTTGTACGTGAACTTCTGTCCGCCGACCGCAGCCTGGTACATCAGGCCGCCTTTCGCGATCGTAAATATGGCCATGCCGTCGTGGTACTCGCCGGCGGTGGTGGCGTCCTTCTTGCCACCGCTCGCGCCAGCGGCCGCGCCAGTTGTGCCGGCGCCCGCCGAGGCAGCGGCCGTGATAGCAACCGCACTCACATCCGCGCCGAACTCGAAATTGCCCGACGTGAATTGATCGAGCGCGCGTTTGTCCTTGAAGAAGATCATCTGGCTGAAAGCCTGCCCACCGGCCTGGAAGCCGATGCTTAATTGCGTCACCGACGTGTCGCCGATGTACTTGCCCTGCTGGTAGACACGGCCCTTGCCGCGCGCACCACCGATGCCGAGACCGCCCTTCCCGACCGTCGGGAAGACCGCATAGCCGTAACAAGTCTTGAGATACACCGCGCTTTGGCCCGCGTTGCGGAATAAAGCGATCGTATCGCTGTAGCTGTCTGCGAAGGCGGGGCTTACCGCGAGTGTGAACGCACCAATCATGAAGCATGCACGCAGAATTGTTCTCATGTTCCTCTCCTCATAGAGAATCACTGCGAATCGGCCGAGCCAATTCGATTCATGCTGCGACATTCATGTTCGTCGGGCAATCCGTGGTAGTCCCTATGACGGTTGGCCGTACTATGCGGACTTTACTTCGAGCATTGCAAGCAGCGAACGCCGCGCGCGCGCGGCACTTGCGCGGTCCACTTCAATGGCCGGTTCGAGGTTCTCGAGACACTCACGAATGTTCTCGAGCGTCACGCGCTTCATGTGCGGGCAGAGGTTGCAAGGCCGCACGAACTCGATGTGCGGATGGGCCACCGCGACGTTGTCGCTCATGGAGCACTCCGTGAGCAGCAAGGCCCGTCGCGGCTTGCGAGTCGCCAGCTCATTGATCATGCCGGAAGTCGAGCCCACGTAGTCCGCGGCGGCCTGTACATCGGGCGGGCATTCGGGGTGCGCCAGAACATAGGCTCCGGTCGCGGTGCGGTACTCCGCCAATTCCTTGCCTGAGAAGCGCTCGTGCACTTCACAGCGGCCGGTCCAGGGGATGATCCGGACATTGGTGCGGCTCGCGACGTACCCTGCAAGGTACTCATCGGGCACGAAAATCACCGGATCGGCGCCGAGCGATTCCACGGCTGCAACAGCGTTCGCCGACGTACAGCACAAATCGCACTCCGCTTTCACAGCGGCCGAAGTGTTGACGTAACACACAACCGGCACGCCCGGATAACGACGGCGCAGCTCACGCACGTCCTCGGCTGTGATCGAGGCGGCAAGCGAGCAACCCGATTCCGGACTCGGCAGCAATACGGTCTTCTCCGGAGACAGGAGCTTCGCCGTCTCCGCCATAAAGCGCACGCCGCACACCACCACGACTTCTGCGCTCGATTCGGCCGCGTAGCGTGCAAGTGCGAGTGAATCGCCCCGAAAGTCCGCCACGCCATAGTAGATATCCGGCGTCTGGTAGTGGTGCGCGAGGACGATCGCAGCGCGCGCCTGCTTCAGTTCGTCGATAGCGGCGATCAGCGGCAGGTGGGCGTACCACTCCGCCTCCGGCATCACGCTCTTGGCGAGCCGGTACAGGTGCTCGTACCGGACGCCGAGATCCGTTTGGGCGTAAGAATCGGATTGCATTGTGCAGGCTAGTCGCCGCGGGGCACACGCCGCTTGATCTGGATCAAGCCTGCGCCGGGGACTTGCGCTCGCGAGCCTTCCTATTTGACATGCATCAATCGTCGGCGACGCCGGAGCGATTACCTTCTATTGCATGCTGCCAACACTGCCGCTTGACCTGCTCCGACTACCTCTGGCATTGCTGCCAGACAGTCTGCACACGCAGATGCTGGCTCGGGTCATCAACCATCTCCTGCGCGGCCAGCGACTCGCGGCGCGACTCTCAGAACTCGACGGCCGCTCCGTGTGCCTCGACGTGCGTGACGCCGGGACTCAACTGCATTTCCTCGTGCGCAACGGCCAGCTCGTCGCAGCCGGCTCGCGGAATTCCGAGGTCTTCATTCGCGGCGAACTGCGCGATTTCATCGACCTGGCGACGCGGGCGGAAGATCCCGACACGCTCTTCTTCCACCGCCGGCTCAGCATCGATGGCGACACAGAGGCCGGCCTGCACCTGAAGAACCTCCTCGACGCGCACGACTTTGACTGGGAGGCGCACGTCAAAGCCGTGCTGCCCGCCCTCTTTTGCTTCAGGTGACCCACGCCATACCGGGACGACCGTGCCAGTGGCCGTTACAAGGTCCGTAAGTCATGAGTGGGGCAAGGCGATCAAGCGCCTCATCTCGCGTGATCTCATCGGCGATCCCGGCACGAAACACAGCGAGGATATCCTGGGTGCCGACTGGCTGGGGTGACAGCCGCACGACGTCCACGCCGATCCGCCGCATGGCGGGGAGCGCCGTGAACAGATTGCAGGTTTCGGCAGACAGCGTCTGTACACCGTTCAGCACCAGCAGCGGCGTCTCATCCTGCGTCGACAGCGGCAATCCCTCGGGATAGTCCAGACAGCGAAAGCTGCACTGGTCCTTGCCGACGTTGTGGGCGCGCGCCGTGAAGCACCGAGCCGAGAGCGACAGCGGCAGCCGGCCAAACGCGAGCACTTCCGTCTGCAGGCCGGACGGGCGTCCCGCCTGCAGCGCTTCGAGCACCTGCTCACTCAACTCGACTGGCATGACCCAGCGGCGCGCACCCGCGTCGGCGAGCAGTGTGAGCGTTTCAACGTTGTATGCATTGATATGCGGTCCGGCGATGAAGGGTACGCGTCCCGCAGCCATGTTCACCGCGGCCATATCGTTGGCTTCGATCGCGAACTGGCCGTTGTCGATCAGCCGGCGCATCTGGGAGAGCTCCGATTCCGCTTCCACCAGCGCGAGCGTGGAGAGGACGACCTCCTTTCCGGCCGCGGCGAGATCCCGGCCGATCGCGAGCCAGTCGGCGCGATCGAGTTCGCGGCGCTTCGAGCACACAGTTTCACCCAGGTACACGATGTCCACGGGCCATCCGGCCACCGCCCGGTAGAAGTCGAGGACTCGACTTCGCTCCCAATAGTAATGAATAGGTCCGAGCGAGAGTTTCATCAATGCCACGGCCGATGATAGGCGCCGAGCGTGTGACAGGTCCCTTCCGCGAGCCCGTCGAGCGCCGCGGTCCAGTCGCTGCGCGGTACGAAACGGTCCGGGTCCGCGACGCAGGCGTCGAGCGCCGCGCGCATGATGCGAGTGACCTGCGCCACGTACGCCGGACTGCGCTGGCGACCCTCCACCTTGACGGCCGCAATCCCAGCGCGCACGACCTGCGGCAAGATGTCGAGAATCGAGAGACTCGTCGGCTCCTCGAGTGCGTAGAACAATTTGCCGTCCACCTCAAAGCGCCCCTTGCATAGTTGCGGATAGCCAGCGCTCTCGCCAGGACGGTAAACGTCGATGAGTACGCCATTGAGACGAGCTGTACGTCCCGCCGGCCCCTCCTCCCAACGTACGGCTTTCGCCGGAGAACAGACGCCGCGCATATTGGGGGACTCGCCCGTAACGTAGGAGGAAAGCGTGCACCGACCCTCCACCATGACGCACAGACTCCCGAAGCCGAAGATTTCGACCTCCGTTTGCACACGCTTGATGACGGCCGCGACTTGCGCAACCGACAGCACACGCGGCAGCACCACGCGGCTCACGTTGAAGCGCTTCACAAAGAACGCAATCGCTTCATGATTCGTCGCCGACCCCTGCACCGACAGGTGCAGCCGCTGGTCCGGATAGCGCGATGCGCAGTACTGCAGCAATCCAGGATCCGCCAGAATCAGTGCATCCACCCCGAGCCCCACGGCGGCATCCGCGCTCGCGCACCAACGCGGCCACTGCGCGGGCGACGGATAAGTGTTGATGGCGAGAAAGACGCGCGCACCCCGCTTGTGCGCATAGTCGATCGCGCCAGGAATTTCGTCGGGTGAGAAATTGAGGCCAGCGAAATTGCGGGCGTTGGTGCCATCGCGAAAGCCGAGATAGACGGCATCGGCGCCGTTGTCCACGGCGGCTTTTAGCGCGGGGAGGCTCCCCGCCGGACAGACCAGCTCGATTCGTTGCGCCGCGGTCACTCGCCACTCACTGGTCGCACGGGGAAGTTGCGCACATTAACGCGGCGATCCGCTATCCATATGATCCAGATCAAATGCCAGGCGGTGCAGTTGCACTAGCCTCGCCGCCGTCGTACCTGTGCGAGTGTCCTTGTGTCTGTGATCAATAGCGCTTTCCCTCTGCTTAGAATCCGTGACCGACAGGTATTGCCCGTCATTCAAGGCGGCATGGGCGTCGGCGTCTCCGCGCACTGCCTGGCTGGCGCCGTTGCCAAGGAAGGTGCCGTGGGCACGATCGCCAGCGTCGATCTGCGGCGGCTCTATCCCGACATCATGAAGCGCCTGCGCAAGTGCCGCGATCCAGCTGTCCACAATGCGGAGAACGTGGCGGCGCTCGACCGGGAAGTGCGAGCCGCTCGCGAGATCGCAGGCCGCGATGGCTTCATCGCCGTGAACGTCATGCGCGCGCTCTCCAATTATGCCGAGCTCGTCGTGCAGGCTTGCAAGAGCGGAGCGAATGCGATTGTCGTGGGCGCCGGTCTGCCCTTCGATCTTCCCGAGCTCGTGGAGAAATTCAAGGAGGTCGCGCTGATCCCGATCCTCTCGGAAAGCCGCGGCGTGCGCGCCGTACTCAGAAAGTGGGCCCGCAAGGGCCGGCTGCCCGACGCGATCGTGATCGAGCACCCCGGTCATGCCGGCGGGCACCTCGGAGCAACGCGCATCGAGGACGTGAACGACTCGCGCTTCGCGTTCAAACGCGTGTTCGACGAGCTGCGCGATCTGTTCCGCGAACTCGGCATCGCATTCGATCGAATTCCGCTGATTCCCGCCGGCGGCATCAATTCGTTCCAGCAGATCGGTGACCTCATGGCCATGGGCGCGAGCGGCGTGCAGATCGGAACGCCGTTTGCCGTGACCGAGGAATGCGATGCCCATCCGAACTTCAAGCAGGTGCTGGCCGAGGCGCGCCCGCAGGACATCGTTACGTTCATGAGCGCAGCCGGGCTGCCCGCGCGTGCAGTGCTGACGCCTTGGCTCAAGTCATACCTCGCCCGTGAGGAGCGCATGCGCACGCGCGTCAACCCCGGCCGTGGCAACTGCCCGAGCAAGGTTCAATGTCTCGCGCACTGCGGTTTCAAGGATGGCAATCCCGCGGCGGGGCAATTCTGCATCGAGACGCAGCTAGCCGCGGCCCAACGCGGCAACATCAATCACGGGCTGTTCTTTCGCGGCAGCGAGCCCCTGCCGTTCGGCACCGAGATCCGCAAAGTGCGCGAGTTGCTCGAGTACCTTCTGACCGGAGTCCAACCCGCGCGAGCACACGCCGCGGCGGCAATCGGGCCGTCCCATTCGGACCTGCGCTGCGGATGATCCTGGCGGTAGTGCGCCCCCCGACTTTCCGTGCGCCGCAATGCTGCCTGGAACATTGCACTGGCGAGCGCTAGTCGCTGATTGAGGACGACCGGATCGGCACCGACTCTCTGCTCCAGCTCCTTCAGCGTGCTTAAGCCCTGTCGTAGGCCATCCGCCGTCCGAATGATGCCCAGGTGCTCCCACATGGTGGCGCGCAACGTTTCCCACGCGGATGCATGTTCCGCGAGCGGAACTGAATCTGCACACGTGCCGCTCGGCGCGGACAGTCCACGCTGGCGCATCGCACCGGTCAATGCTCGGCCCACACGACGGCCGAATACAACTGCTTCAAGCAAAGAGTTGCTGGCGAGACGATTCGCGCCATGTGCACCGGTGAAAGCCGTCTCGCCGCAGGCCCACAAGCCGGGCAGGCTCGTGCGCCCGGCCATGTCCACAACGATTCCACCCATGTGGAAGTGTGCGGCCGGCGTTACCGGAATCGGTTCGCTGCACGGATCGATCGCAAAGCGTTGACACAGCGAGTACACAGTCGGGAAACGCGCCGCGAATTCCCCGCCAACCGACTTCGTCGCATCAAGGTACACCGCGTGGCCTGCGCACAGTTGTGCCCAGATCGCGCGGGCGACTACGTCACGCGGGGCAAGCTCCCCGTCGCCGTGGACACTCTGCATGAACCGGTCGTTGCATTCGTTGACCAGCACCGCGCCGGCGCCACGCAGCGCCTCGGTGACGAGGGGCAATGGATCGGCCGCGACCGCGAGCGCCGTCGGATGGAACTGCACGAACTCGAGCGCGGCACACTCGGCCCCGGCAGCCAAGGCCATCGCGACGCCGTCGCCGCAGGCATGGCGGGGATTGGTCGTATTGCGAAACATGGATCCCAGCCCGCCGGTCGCGAGCACCGTGTCACGGGCCCGCACAACAACGCGCTGGCCTGCCGAGTCCACACCCAGCACGCCGACAACGCCGTTCGGCGAGCCGAGCAGCTGCGTCGCCGTGATGTTCCCAATGAGATAAGTTCGCTTGCGATCCGCAACCGCCGCTAGCAGCGCGCGCAGCATGCCGGCACCGGTGCTATCCCCGTCCACATGCAACACGCGTGCGCAGCAGTGCCCCGCCTCGCGCGACAACGCCCATCCGTCGTCCGTCCGGTCGAATTTCACGCCGTTCGCACACAGGAATTCCACGGCGGATCGGGCTTCCTTTGCAAGAGCCAGTGCCGCTGACGGCGAGACAGCGTGGTCGCCAACCCGCACGGTATCGAGATAGTGCTGAGCCCAGGTGTCATGCGATGCCGATGCGGCCGCGATTCCCCCTTGTGCGAACGCGGACGCCGCAGCCGTGAGAGGCGACTCTGGACAGATAATGGCGACCTCGCGTCCCTGGGTTCCGAGAGCGGCACTCAGTGACGCCATACCTGCGCCGACTATCAGCACATCGGTTTCGAGCAGCGTGGTCATGGGCTTACGGTGAAAGCGGGCGACGTTAGGGCAAACCGGGCCAGCTCACTTGATTTAGATCAAGTCTGATCTTGCGGCCGTATTTCGTTAATCCCCTATTGACGTCCGCGTACGCGCAGCCACCATGTGTCCGGTGGAGCAATACGACAAAGTGGGCAGCCACTCGACGGGCAATCGGCGCAGAGCGCCTGCCGAGAGCGCTACGTGCAGCGGTTGTGGACTCAGGCGCGTTTGCCTACCCGCCGACCTCGATGTAGCCGAGACTTATCGGCTCGATCCGATCATCCGTCGAGGTCGCCCCTTGAGAACCGGCAGAGCCCTGTTCCATGCAGGCCAGCGCTTCGAGGCCATCTACGCGATCCGCAGCGGATCCGTGAAGACTCTGGCGCTGGCGCCCGACGGTGGAACGACCGTATGTGGCTTCCACATTCCAGGCGATGTCCTGGGCCTGGAGGGCATCGCACACAACAGCTATCCACTGTCCGCGGTCGCCCTCGAACCCACTCGCTACTGTGGCATTCCTTACCGAGCGTTGCAGGGACTCTCGGTCACTCACCGCGGACTGCGCGATGAACTGCCGAAAATATTGAGCCGGGCTCTCGTGCATTCGCAGGACCGGACGCAGCTCATCAGCGCGAAGCGCGCCCGCGCGCGGCTCGCAGCGTTTCTCGCCGATATTGCGCGGCGCCGGCAGCGCAGCCGCCTGTCATCGATGGAGTTTCGGCTGCCGATGATGCGGGTCGAGATCGCCAGTTATCTGCATCTGACGATCGAGACGGTGAGCCGTACGCTCAGCGAATTGCAGGAAGAAGCTATCGTCAACGTGCGCGGTCGAGACATCCGGATTCTCGATGCCGACAGCCTGGCGGCAGCGGCGCGGGGGTCCAGCGATGACTCTTGAGTCGACGAGGCACGCGTCGCGTTAACAGTCGCCGGATATTGCCTGGACGCCGTCCTATCCTTGAGGCCCGGCCGCGAGTTCGTCACCGCCAATGCTCTGCGTGGTGTAACGATAGACGCGGATGCGCGAGGACCAGAATTTCGTGGGCCATCCTGCCTTCTCTTTGAGGTGCCTCAAGAACGCATGCGGTTCAGGTAGCTGCTCCCATACGGCGGGCAGAAACGTCGCGCGAGTTGCGCCAAGTTCGAGCAGGAGACCATCCGTGCCGGGACGCAGCGCTTCGAGCAACTCGAACTCACTCG
>JBGPLJ010000098.1:0-10912 GCA_041486385.1 Steroidobacteraceae bacterium | reverse complement strand
GCCTTGGCCTTGAACACGACATTGCCGCTCTGGAGCAGCGTCTGCGCTGACAAGAGGCCGAGCGCCGCATAGAGCTCGCGCAGCGCATCCATCTTGATCTTGGCGTGCCCGCCTACGTTGACACCCCGAAGCAGGGAAATGACGACGGTCATAGCCCCATCGTCGCCAACTCACGGGGCTGCGCGCAAGTCCTCGAGCACGGCTCCAGCGTCGCGGGCCTCAGCCTCATGTGCGGATTCGCGCCAACGCTCGGCCAGCGCAGCGGCATACCAGCGCTGCATCGACGGCAGCGCGCGCAAGCGCTGCAGGTAGCTGTTCGACGCAGGGTCGAACTTCAGGCCATAGGTCTGCGCTCGAAAGGCGACCGGCGCAAAGAATGCGTCGACCGCGCTGAAGGCTTTGCCGGCCAGAAACGGGCCGCCGAAACGCGCGAGCCCTTCGTTCCATAGTTCCGCCAGTCGGCTGATGTCCTGGCTCAATGTCGGCGTGATCTCGCTGAGGCGCACTCGAATGCCGCAATTCATCGAGCAGCGATTGCGCAGCTCGCCGAATCCCGAATGCATCTCGGCAGCGGCGCAGCGCGCCCAGGCCCGGGCGATCGGGTCCGACGGCCAGATGGAGTGGTGACCCTCAGCGAGGTACTCGGTGATCCCGAGTGAATCCCAGACAACCGTATCTTCATCGATCAGACAGGGCACGCGCCCGGTGGGTGAGAACTTGCGAAAGGACTGCCAGCTCGAGCCCTCGTCGAACTGCATCAGTTGCTCGTTGAATGGAATCCCGAGCTCCTGCATCAACACCCAGGGCCGGAGTGACCAGGACGAGTAGTTCTTGTTGGCAATGTAGAGCTGGTACATGAACTCACCCGTATCGCCAAAATGGGGCGCCAGTGTAGCGAGCGCAGCGCGAGCGTGGATGCGCTGACTCTAATGTCGACCTAAGAAAACCTTACCTCGGCCGTAAGACCCGGCGACAATACGCACTCCGCCCGCGTACACCCTCGTCGTGGGCGAGAATAGTGGGCGCCAAGAACCTCGGGAGGCTGCGGTAATGCGAATTGGAATGATCGGGCTCGGCAGGATGGGCGCCAATATGACGCGCCGGCTTCTCGGCGGCGGACATGAAGTCGTTGCACTCGACCGCGATCCCGAGGCGGTCAAATCGGTGGTGGCGGCTGGCGCCCTACCCGCGCAATCGCTCGATGAACTCGTCCGGCAGCTGCCCGCGCCGCGTGCCGTCTGGATCATGGTGCCCTCGGGCGCAATCACCGAGCAGACCATCGACTCACTCGCTGCGCTGCTCGGTACGAATGATCTCATCCTCGATGGCGGCAATAGTTACTACAAGGATTCGATGCGTCGCGCGGCGTCACTCGCGAAGCGCGGCGTCGACTTCATGGACGTCGGCACGAGCGGCGGCATCTGGGGACTCAAGGAAGGCTATAGCCTGATGTTCGGCGGCACGCCGGCGGCGGCGAAGCGCATGGAGCCCGTGTTCAAGACCTTGGCGCCCGCGGCAGACCGCGGCTGGGCGCACGTTGGTCCGAGCGGTGCCGGCCACTTCACCAAAATGGTTCACAACGGCATCGAGTACGCGATGATGCAGGCGTATGCGGAAGGCTTCGATCTCCTGCAGCACAAGACGGAATTCAAACTCGACCTCGCGCAGATCGCCGAAGTCTGGCAGTCGGGCAGCGTCGTACGCTCGTGGCTCCTCGACCTGACGGCGGCTGCGCTTGCGCAGAACCCAACGATGCAGGGCATCGCACCCTACGTCGAAGATTCCGGCGAGGGTCGCTGGACCGCAATCGAAGGCATCGAACTCGGCGTTTCACTGCCGACGATTTCACTCTCGCTCTTCACGCGCTTCCGCTCGCGCGACAAGGATTCCTACGCCGACAAGTTGCTGGCTGCGATGCGTAATCAATTCGGCGGTCACGCCATCAAGCGGGATTGAGCAAATCATGGCGAACCCCTCTGTCACACTCGTGATCTTCGGTGCCTCGGGCGACCTTATGCACCGCAAGCTCGCTCCCGCGCTCTACCGGCTGCACACCAAGGGCCGGCTCGATAAGCGCGTGCGGATCCTCGGCGTTGCGCGCCGTCCCTGGGGCGACGCCGACTTTCGCCGGGAAATCCGCAGCTCGCTCGAACAGTACGCCGCGCCGGTCGAGAATTCCGCCTGGCAGGATTTCTCCTCGCGCCTGCACTATCTCGCCGCCGACCTCGACGCATCCGCAAGCTACGCGGCGCTCGCCAAACGGCTGGCCGAGCTCGAACGCGAGCCGGCGCACCGCCTCTTCTATCTTGCCGTCGCTCCGCAGTATTTCGTCACGATCGTCAAAGGCATCGGTGCGGCAGATCTCGCGCACGATGATCGCGATATCTGGCGTCATATCGTCATCGAGAAGCCCTTCGGCCGCGATCTTGCGTCGGCCCGTCAGCTGAACGACCTGGTGCAGTCCGAATTCGACGAGCATCAGATCTATCGCATCGATCACTACCTCGGCAAGGAGACGGCACAGAATCTGCTGCTCTTCCGTTTTGCAAACGCGATCTTCGAACCGCTGTGGAATCGCAACTACGTCGACAATGTGCAGATCTCCGTTGCCGAAACCGTCGACGTCCGCGACCGCACGGCGTACTACGACAGCGCCGGCGTGCTGCGCGACATGTTCCAGAATCATCTGATGCAGCTCTTCACGCTCACCGCGATGGAGCCGCCGGCGCCATTCAACGCGACGACCTTGCGCGATGAAAAGGTCAAGGTGCTGAAGGCGACGCGGCCGATTGAATTCGACAACACCGTGTACGGGCAATACGCAGGCTATCGGGAGACCGAAGGCGTACGTCCGAACTCCCGCACGCCCACCTTCGCTGCCATGAAGCTCGAGGTGGACAATTGGCGCTGGCACGGCGTGCCCTTCTACCTGCGGTCCGGCAAGGCGCTCGCCAAGCGAGCCTCTGAAATCGACATCGTATTCAAGCGCCCACCGCACCAGATGTTCGGCGCGTTTCAGAGCCCCACGCCGAACGTGCTCTCGATCTGTATCCAGCCCGATGAGGGCGTGCATCTTACCTTTGACGCCAAGGTGCCTGATACGCTGAACGAGATCCGCGACGTCACGATGGAATTTCACTATCGAACGACGTTCAACTGCGAAGACCTCCCCGATGCCTACGAGCGCCTCCTGCTCGACGCGATCAACGGCGACCAGTCGCTCTTTGCCCGCAACGACGAGATCGAGAGCGCGTGGCGCCTGATGGATCCGTTGATTCTCGCGAACGAGCAGAGCCCGGACGGCACTCCGTCCGAATACGCGCCCGGCAGCTCGGGACCGGTCGACGCCGACGAATTGCTGGCGCGCGACGGGAACAGCTGGGCCATGGGCTGCAGCCGCGACTGATTTCCATGCCGCGCACCCACGTCTGTGCCGATGCCGATGTGTTGGCGCGTGAGGTCGCGCGGTATTTTGGTGAGCTTGCGCGTGAAGCAATCGCCGATCGCTCGCGCTTTACAGTGGCACTCTCCGGCGGCACTTCACCGCTTGCGACCTTCGGCCGTCTCGCGCAAGGCGCGGCAGGCACCCTTGACTGGGCCAAGGTCTTTGTCTTCTGGTGCGATGAGCGCTGCGTACCGCCCGATCATGCGGACAGCAACTACGGCGCCGCCAAACGCCTGCTGCTGGATCCGGTCCGCGTGCCGGCCGCGAATATTCATCGAATGCAGGGTGAACTCGAGCCCGCGCTCGCCGCGGATCGCTATGAAGAGAGCTTGCGCGAGTATTTCGCTGACACCGCGGACGGCGTGCCGCAGTTGGATCTCGCACTCCTGGGGCTCGGCATGGATGGCCACACCGCGTCGCTCTTTCCGGAAACCATCGTCGCGACGGTGCTCGCGCCCGAAAATCGCGGGCGCTGGGTCCTGCCCGTTCATTTACGCTCGCGTGCATCCTGGCGCATCACGCTCACACCGCCTGTGATCAACGCTGCCCGCCATATTGCGTTCATCGCAACCGGCGGCGACAAAGCCGTGGTGGTGCACGATGTCTTGCAGGGCGCAACGCATCCTGAGACCCTGCCCGCACAACTGATCGCACCGCTCAAAGGTGACCTGACGTGGTTTCTCGATCGGGCCGCGGCGTGCGAGTTGCAGGGCGACCAGGAGTCCTAAAGCTAGGGAGGAAAACGACCATGCTCGGGCTTACGACACTCGGAATCATTCACACAGCCATCAGCCTTATCGCCATCGTCACGGGCCTTATCGCCCTCATTCGCGACAAGGTGATTTCAATCAAGAATGGCCTCGGCCAGACCTATCTCCTGACGACGCTCATTACAGCGGCCACCGGTCTCGGGATTTTCCAGCACGGCGGATTTGGCAAGCCGCATGTGCTCTCGATCCTGACGATCGTTGCGCTCATCGTCGGCACGGTAGCGGCAACCACGAACTTCTACGGTCGCTTTTCCCGCGTGACGAACGCGATCGCGTTCACGGCGACCTATCTCTTTCACCTGATCCCGGGGATCACGGAATCGCTCACACGGCTCCCGCCCGGTGCGCCGATCGCATCGTCGGCCGACGATCCCTTTCTCAAGCCCTTTGTCGGCGCGTTTGTCGTGCTCTTCCTGATCGTCGTGACGCTGCAGATCCGCTGGCTGCGGCAACATCCGTTGCAGCCAGCATAGCGTCAGCCGACGAGCGCGATCTCCACGCGCTTGTTGCGCTTGCCTTCGTTGCGGATCCTGACGACCTCAATGGCGCCGATCTCGGCGATATTGCGGACATGGGTCCCGCCACAGGGCTGCAGGTCGATGCCCGGAATCTTCAACAAACGGATTCGCCCGGTGCCGCGCGGCGGCTGCACGCTCATGGTCTTCACCAGGTCCGGCCGCGCATCGAGCTCTGCGTCGGTGATCCACACGGTTTCCGTCGCGACTGCGCGGCTGATCAGCGCGTTGGTCTCGCTCGCGATTTTCCCTGCCTCGAGCAAGCTCATATCGATGTCGAAATCGAGGCGTCCCTTGTCCGGCGAGAGATTCCCGCCCGTGACCGGCGCCAGTACGACGCAGGACATCACGTGCAGCGCCGTGTGCAGGCGCATGAGCGCGTAGCGGCGTTCCCAATCGATTTCGAGGCTCACCGTCTCACCAGGCTCGAGCCGCGGCGCGCCGGGCTGCGGGATGTGCACGACACTTTCGGGCGCTTCGCCCTTGCGCGTATCGGCAATGGCGACCCGTTCGCCGTTCGAGCGCACCAGCACCCCGGTGTCGCCCGGCTGACCGCCCCCGAGTGGATAGAAGATCGTGCGATCGAGTTCAATACCGCGCTCATGCACGGCGACGACGCGTGCCGTCGCGGACTTCAGATACGCATCATCACGAAACAGCAGCTCTGTCGGCATCGCGCACGTCGACCTTACGTGGTGATCGGATTCACATCTCGAGCGCGAATGAGTTTACGCGTTCGGCTGACCCTTGACAGCGACTCGGCCGCTGTCGTACTTCACCATATGGTTATTTAACCAGAGGGTATTGCCCCATGTCGGCCGATCAATTGAGCGCGACTTTCGGGGCCCTCGCCTGGCCTCGGACACGTCCGACCGGAAGATCGTCATCACGCGTATTCTCGGCGCTCTCGATGGCGCGAACCAGCACGTCGATCGTCTTACGGCCTACCTCGCCAAGGAGCAAACGAAATGAGATCTCGCTTGAAGAGTCTTTTTGTAACCTGCGCATTCTGTGCATTTGCGACGGGATTCTCGCAAGCGGATGAGACCGCCGCGAAGCCCGCCATGCCGGCTCCGATGGCGGTCCCGGCAGGGGCATACACACTCGACAAAGCTCACGCGAGTCTGCTCCTCCGCGTGGATCACCTCGGGTTCTCGAACTTCACGGCACGCTTCACGCGCTTCGAGGTGCAGCTTCAGTTCGACCCGGCAAACCCGGCGGCCACGCAAGTGAATGCATCGATCGATCCCCGCTCGCTCGACATCGACAATGCACCAGCCGGCTTTCTCGATACGCTGCGCGGAACGCAGTGGCTCGACACTGAGAAATTTCCGCAGATGACCTTCCGCTCGACTCATGTCGAAGCGACCGGCCTCAGGAAGCTGCGCGTCACCGGTGACCTCACTTTGCATGGCCTGACGCACCCGGTAACCCTTGACGTCACCTATAACGGCGGCTACGCGGGTCATCCGATGGATCCGCACGCGCGCATCGGCTTTTCGGCCCACGGTTCGTTCAAGCGCTCGGACTTCGGCATCGCTTATGGCATTCCGCCTGTGGGCACCACCATGGGCGTGAGCGACGCAGTACAAGTCATCATCGAAAGCGAATTCAATGGACCCGCCTGGGCAGGTGCGCCCGCGGCCCAGCACTAGAGGAGCGATCGGTGGCAGGATAGTCTCGCAAAGGCCGAATTCGACATTCAGGCAACGGGAGCGATATGAAGTTGTATGGCGCGGACGGCAAGGAACTGATGACTGTCACGGCGATCGAGCGCGACGGCTCGACACTCGTCGTGAAGGGGAAGATCTTCGGCACGATGCCGTTGAGCGCACGGCTGAAGCCCGAGGAAGCCCGCAAGATCTTCGGGCTCCTCGGCTTTCGAAAATTCTGCTTCCTGCTGACGCTGCCGTTTCGGCGCAGCTAGCCCGCAACTCGATTCTCATCGCTACTCTCGCCGCGCGCGTGCGCGCCAGTGCATGAGGACGACGGGGCCCAGCGCCGCGGCAATCGCCACCGTATCGGCCACCCAGTCGAAGAAATCGCCGTCGCGTGCAACCAAGGGCGTTGCCTGAACCAGCTCGATCAAGGCACCGAGACCCGAGAGCACGCTGCCAATGACGATGAGGCTGCGCTTCGGAAATGCCGCGGCCCCGAGTACGCTCAATACATAGAAGGCGAGAAAATGCTGGGCCTTATCCCAGGGGAGAAGACTCTCCACATGGCTCGCGGGCGCAAAGGCGCTGAAGAGCGTAAAGACGAGCGCGGCCCAGAAACCTGCCTGGAACAGACGAAGAAATGCTTTCGACTGGATCATGCGCCCTGCCCTGCCTCTATGCTGTACGCATGATCACACGTCGCTTCAATGGGAGCCAACCGCGGCGAGGCAGTTGGCGGCGGTCTCGTCCGTATAATCGGTGAACGATGTCCGCGTCTTTCTCTGGCGCCATTCCCATGGCGGCACGCGTTCGGCAACCGCAAGCGCCCAGAAGCCGCGCTGCAGCCCCCGCGCCTCTTCCTCATAGATGCAAAGGATCGCATCGTCCTTGCGCCTCATGTGTCGGCGATCCGCCCAGGCCTCGCCTTGCCGGACCATCACTTCATTGATCTCGACGTCGCCGAGATACACGATACCCACGAAGCGGTCGCGACCCGCGCTCTGGTCGGTGATTTCGACTTCGACATCGCGCCCCACCACGAGCTTGCGGAGCGTCGCCGTGGCTTCGTCGCCGCCCGCTTGATCGCGTTCCGGTGCGTCGATGCTCTGTAGCCGCAAACGGACCGGTCCACTAGCGAGCTGAACGGTGAGCGTATTGCCGTCGATGACGGCTGTGACATGGCCTTTGAGGCGCGGAATCACGCGCTCAGCCGAGTGCGCGAGGCTTGCCGGCAGGGTGTTTGCCAGCACGATGCCCAGAAGTACGGCGCCTATGGCCCTTCGCCGGATCGATCGAGGACGGCTTGCTTCCATCATGCTGGCATTAGACTCGACGCGACGCGCCACGTCGACGGGTCGCCCGTTGCTGGATCCTCACACTTATTTAATGTGACTTCTCCGGCGGGGCGGCAGTCACGCGCCAGACCGTGTTCCCCACGTCATCCGCAACGAGCAAGGCACCCGCCTTGTCGAGCGCCACACCCACCGGGCGTCCCAATGCATCGCCCGCGTCGCTCAGGAATCCCGTGAGGACATCGACCGGTTTGCCGGACGGCTTGCCGCCGGCGAACGGCACGAAGATCACTTTGTAACCGCTTCTCGGACGCCGGTTCCAGGAGCCATGCTGGGCGATGAATACGCCATGGCTGAAATTCGCGGGCAGGACGCCGTCGCGCGAGAACGCGAGTCCCAGTGAAGCGGTATGCGCGCCCAAGGCGTAGTCCGGCGCCAGTGCCGTGGCAACCAGATCGGGTCGCTGCGGCGTAACCCGAGTATCCACATGCTGACCGTAGTAGCTGTAGGGCCAGCCGTAGAAGCCGCCATCGATCACAGAGGTCATGTAATCCGGCACGAGATCGCTCCCGATCTCGTCGCGCTCATTGACCGCGGTCCACAGAATGCCACTCTCCGGCTCCCAGCCGAGACCATTGGGATTACGCAGACCCGAAGCGAAGATGCGGTGGCTGCCGTTCGACAGATCAATTTCCCACACAGCCGCGCGGCCGACTTCATTCTCCATGCCGTTTTCGGCGACGTTGCTGTTCGAGCCGATCGTAGCGTAGAGGTGTTTGCCATCGCGGCTTGCGAGAAGATTCTTCGTCCAGTGATGGTTGATCGTACCCGCCGGCAGATCGACAACTCTCGTTCCCGGCGCCGGGATACGCGCTTCGCCGTCTGCGTAGGGATAACGCACCACCGCATCGGTGTTGGCAACGTAGAACTCGTGACCGACGAGCGCCATACCGAAGGGCGAGTTGAGCCCGTCAAGAAAGACGCTCCGCGTATCCACCTTGCCGTCGCCATCCGCGTCGCGCAGCAAAGTAATGCGATTCGCGCTCGGTGTACCGGCACCCGCACGCGCCATTGCCATCTTCATGATCCAGCCGCGCAGACCTTTGCTGTCATCGGGCTTCGCTGGAGCATTCGTCTCAGCGACGAGCACATCGCCGTTCGGCATCACATAGAGCCAGCGCGGATGGTCGAGGTGATCCGCGAACGCGTAGACCGTGAGGCCACGCGCCAGCACGGGCGTGCCGCCTCTGGGCCAGCCCCTGGCCGGCGCGATGCTCATAGTCGGAATCAGTGTGTGGTTGGGCGGCGGCAGTATCGGATCGGGACCCGTGCCGTCATCGACCGTCTGATGCGCAAACTCGACGCAGGCGGCCAGACTAACCACCATGATGGTCATCAGCAGTGAATCTCGAACTAGAAGGCGATTCGGGTACATGTAGCTGGCTGTAGCACCCTACAACGGAGCGCGACTGCCGCTTGCGCGCATCGGTGCGTAAGAACTGTCTTCCGCCTGATCGTTCTCACTCTTTAACGAGCGGATAGCCGGCCTTGGCCCAGTCCTCGATACTCATGTCCGCCGATGTGACATTGCTGAATTTCAGGTCCTTGAGGGTCTTCGCTGCCAGTGCGCTGCGCGCGCCGGACCCGCAATACAGCGTCATCTTCTGGCGCATATCAACCTTGTTGGGAAAGCCAACGTGGGGCCAGATCTTGAATTCTATCAGACCGCGCGGAATGTTGATCGCCCCAGGAATGTGACCATCCGCGTACTCTCCCGGCTCGCGCACATCGATGATGAGGCCGAGGGTCCCTTTATCGAGGTCCGACTTGAACGTCGCCATGTCGATTGTCCTGATCTGCGCTTTGGTCTTCGAAACCAGATCGGCAACCGCGTGCGGATAGCTCTGAGCCCAGCCCCACTGAGGCAGGAGCGCACCGAGTAACGCCAGCAAGACTGCGGCGATTGCATTTGAAGCATTTCGCATGGAAAGAGCTTGCGCTCTCATTGGCAGGGTCCGCAAATTCTTTACGGGAGATACATGGGCAGGCGTTTCAGAAGCCGATGCGGACAGCCTGAGTGTCAGCTTGGCTGTTGCTTTCAGTGGGCTTGCCTGTCTCATCAAAAAGATCAAGCCTGATAGTGGATTTGAACGTATTCCCATCCTCTGAAAGGGAGATCTTCTCAACGAGAACTCCCCTTCCTCCAGCAGACCAGCCGCCGCCGCTGGCGATTTCTTCGAAACTCTTCGGGGCTTTCGACACGAAGAAGACGTACTTCGCCTCGTACTGCCTCGGCTGCACTTTTCTCCACACTCCGTAGGCGGGCGCAACAGGAGGTGATGCATCATAGTTCGAGGACTCGGTCAGAGTTCCGCCCGAATTGATCGCATACATGAACTCGAGGTCCTTGACCGATGCAATTGAACCACTCTTGAATTGCACCCGCGAACGCCAGGCGCCAACCAGATTGTCACTGTCTGAGTCTTTAAGTCTGGTGGACGAGGAAGCAGTTGCAAAACCTACTGCCAGCAACGTGGCTGACAGAATCAACATGACAATTGTTCGCCGTCCCATGACCTCGCTCCTTCTGCCTAACCATCAGGGGGCATCATTAGTGACGCCAAGATCTACACGATATTGGCCCTCGTAGCATCCAGCGGCACCGATAGTCTTTAAATAGTTTGAATTGGACTTGGTGCAGCCAGGCATTGAATGGCAACACGGATGCGCGCGCCTCCCCGACTGCCGAGCAGGTACGAGGCCGGATCCGCACAGTTTCACGGCGCGACGGGGATCCAGTAACAGAAACCCCGGCGCGCGGCCGGGGTTCGTATGGTTGGTAGCGGTGGTACGCTTTCAGTAGATTCATGCGCTTCACGGGCCGCCTTGACGGTATCTGCGCAGCAACGACAGCTTGGCCGGCAGGCCGGCGTGTAATTGACAGCGAATCCACTTAGGCCAGGCTGGCCGCACCAAGTTTGTAGCTCAATGGTACCGGGGGCGTGAGTTGGTCTTCGCACACCACTGAATTTACGGAGGTGGAAATGCGCTAATTTCCAGCGGTGACAACCTCGTTAGCGTCCGCTTTCGGCCATGACCTACCAATGACGACGTTGAATGGCCCGCCTCGCAGCGGTCGCTCACCTATGTTTGCGGGCAGGTAGCGAAACCCAGCCGGTGTCTCGGATAGCAGCTGCTCGCGAGCATGCCGGGAGCTTAGGACAAACAGCTG
>JBGPLJ010000097.1:0-11062 GCA_041486385.1 Steroidobacteraceae bacterium | reverse complement strand
GATCATCTGGTGATTCTCTTTCCCCTCTGGCTCGGATCGATGCCGGCGCTTCTCAAGGGATTCTTCGAACAGGTCCTGCGACCGGGCTTCGCGTTTGATGAGAAGGTCCGAAACGGGGTGCCAAGGAAGCTGCTGTCCGGCAAGTCCGCCCGCATAGTCGTGACGATGGGCATGCCCGCATTCTTCTACCGGTGGTACTACCGCGCGCACAGCCTGAAGAGCCTGGAAAGGAACATCCTGGCGTTCTGCGGCATCGGTCCGGTGAAGACGACCATCGCAGGGATGGTGGAGGGCATGAGTCAGGCAAAGAGAACCGCACTGCTTGCACGCATACGTGCCCTCGGTGGCGCGGCTCGCTGACGGCTTCTGCGGCGGCTCGATGGGCCAGCGGCCGGCACCCGATACTGCAGCTCGCATCAGCTACAAGGCCTACAAGGCCTACAAGGCCGGCAAGCGGATCAGGAAACAAGCGCCCCGGGGCGCGTTAGCCTCATAGGTGAGCGTGCCGTTGTGAGCGCCAACGATCGTTGAGCTGATCGACAATCCAAGCCCAGTGCCGGCTGCCTTGGTCGTGAAGAACGGATCGAACATGTGCGCTGCGGTTGCCGAGGACACGCCGGGTCCCGTGTCGCAAATGCACAATTCCACCTCATGCTCCGCGGTCAGCGACGTGCGGATCAGGACATCCCGGTCAGCGGCAGGAACCTCTGCCAGCGCCTCGAGCGCGTTGCGCAGAAGGTTGAGCACAACGTGCTGGACCTGCACGCTATCGACCGCCACCTGCGGAAGGTTACCCGCCAGCGCGTATCGCAAGCGCACATCGTGCATGCGCGCGTCGGTTTCCATCAGTTCCATCAACTCGCCGACGAGTCGGTTGATGTCGGCCGGCCGCTGCTCGCCTTCCGTATGACGGGCGAGGTTTCGCAGCCGGTGAATGATCGCGCCAGCGCGGGCGGCCTGCGATGCGATCTGGCGCAAGGCCTCGCGGATGTCGGCGAGATTGGGCTCGCTGCGATCCAGAAGCCGGCTTGCTGCCTGGGCGTAGGTAGTAATGGCCGTGAGCGGTTGATTGATCTCGTGCGCGACGCCCGCGGCCATCTCGCCGATGGTCGCGAGGCGCGAGACCTGCGTCAGGCGCCCATGCAACTGCTGTCCTTCTTCCGTCACAGGGCGAGTATCCGTCAGGTACCGTGTATTGCGCGGTACGTACCTTCCGCAATGAATCTCATCGGCCGGGCAAGAGCGCCTTGACCAGCAAGATCGATGCCCGGGCCAGCCCCCCCCGCAGGGAATGCCGCCCGATAGCCCTGCCGGCTATTGGGCGTCGTGAAATATGACACCAAGCGTTGTGCGCGCACCTGACCGCACGCAACTGACGCCGTGGCGCAGATTCACGCGATAAGGGCCGCGCGCCCCCTGCACGGGCCGCTGCCGTACTGGAAAAATGACGCCATCGCCGCGTTTCAGCGCGACCACTTCCACTCGCGACTGCATGCGAGGCCGTTGTTCCGTCAAGACAAACTCGCCACCCGTGAAATCACTGCCCGGCTCTGCAAGGAGCAAGGCAACCTGCAGGGGAAATACATGCTCGCCGTAGAGATCCTGGTGCAGGCAGTTGTAGTCGCCCTCTCCGTATCGAAGCAACAGCGGAGTCGGCTTCGTCTGTCCGGCCGCATGACATCGTTCGAGGAATGCGGCGTGCTCGTTTGGAAAGCGCACGTCGATTCCCATCGTTTCATGCCAGCGATTCGCAATCTCCGCGAGTGGCGGATAAAGCGCGGCACGCAGATCGCTGACGACTCCGGGCAACGGGTAGGAGAAATATTTGTACTCGCCACGGCCATAGCCGTGACGACTCATCACGACCCGGCTCCGAAAGAGCTCCTCGCGCGCATAGCTCCCGATCAGCGATGAGCATTCGTGCTCAGTCAGCAACCCGCCCACGACGGCGCATGCGTGGCTGTCAAGTTGTTCGGCAATGGCCCGCCAATCGAGCGTGGCAATTCGTTGCGCAGCTTGCATCGGGCCAATCTACGGTGGTTGGTCCCGTTTCACACTCCGATTCTTGCTGGGAGTAAAGTGGCACCCCCATTTGAGAGCAACGCCATGAACCGCCAGCATCCGTTCGCACTCGTCGTTCCCGTTAGCGCCATCGATCACTTCATGGGACCGGCGCATGCGCCCGTCACGGTCGTCGAGTATGGCGATTTCGAATGCCCGAACTGCAAGCAGGCAGCACCGGCTGTACGAATGTTGCTCGAGCGATTCGTGAATCGCATTCGCTACGTTTATCGACACTTTCCCCTGGAAGAAGTCCACCCGCACGCGCTATCCGCGGCGGAGGCCGCGGAATCCGCGGGCGCGCAGGGAAAGTTCTGGGAAATGCACAACCTGCTGTTCGAAAATCAGCAGCACCTGCTGGCGAGCAACCTGCGTAGCTACGCCGAGCGGCTCGAGCTCGACATGGCCCGATTCGTTGCCGACCTGGACGATGAAATCTATCGACAGCGTGCGCGCGAACATATGGCGGGCGGGCGCGACAGTGGCGTGCGGGCGACGCCCACCTTCTTCGTCAACGGCAAGCTGCAAGACGTGTCATACGGCATCCACACCTTGTCGGATGCCGTGGCTGCGGCGCTCAAGGCCTGAAATCCATCGGCTCGATCCGCTCTGTCAGGTCCTGCCAGTCCTCGGTCCGAGAAAGTACCAGAGAATGACTCCGATCACTGGCAGGAGCACCACCACGACGACCCAGAGAATCTGTTTGTCGGTCGGAGCCGCACTCTTCAGAATATTGATGATCGCCCACACATCGGCGATCAGAACGAGCGCGCCCCACAAACCCTGGTTTTGCCACATCATTGAGGTCTCCCTTCTGTCTGGCAAGAAGGTCAAGCATCGCTTCAATGGACCCGAGAGGCAACTCCATTGGCGACGGCCGTGGCCTTCGACTCGATTCAACTCACATAACTACTGACCGGGAATTGAATATGAAACTCGATCTGCACGGCAGGACAGCACTCGTCAGCGGCTCGACTGCGGGCATTGGCTTTGGGATCGCCCGCGAGCTCGCGGCACAAGGCGCGCTGGTCTGGGTGAATGGCCGCACCGAGCAACGCGTCGAACAAGCCATCGCAGCCATATATAAGGAGTACCCGGACGCCAAGCTCAAAGGGGTTGCCGCCGATGTGACAACGGCAGCGGGCGCGGGCCAGGTCATCGCGAAAGTCGATGCGCTCGATATTCTCGTGAACAATGTCGGCGGCCCCACCGCGTTCAAGCCGTTTGTGGAGCTCACGGACGAAGACTGGCGGCGCGTATTCGACGTCAACGTGCTGAGCGGAGTGCGCCTCACTCGGCACTATCTGCCTGCGATGCGGGAGAGAAACTGGGGCCGCGTCGTCTTCATCGCCAGCGAATCCGGCGTGCAGATGCCGCCGGAATTCATGCACTACGGCGCGGCCAAAGCCGCGGTTATCGCAGTGGCGCGCGGTGTCGCCGAGACGCTGGTCGGTACGGGAGTTACCGTCAACTCCGTGCTTCCCGGCCCGACCCTGAGCGAAGTGCTCGGCAAGGCAATTGCGGCCAGCGGGAAATCCGCGGCGGAGTTCGAGAAGGAACTGATCGAAAAGCGACGCTCCACCTCGCTCATTCACCGCTTCACCAGCATCGACGAGGTGGCGAACATGGTCGTTTACCTCTGCAGCGAGGCCTCATCCGGCACTCATGGTGCTGCTTTGCGCGTTGAGGGGGGCATAATAAAGAGTGCGTTCTGACAGAACGCCAACGGAACGCGGTAGCTATCGAACTGTCCCACACTACCTCGGCAACGCAGACCACTGGAGGGCAATGTCATGAATCGCACCCTGCTTTTGCTAGCGGTATCGATTCTTTTTGCGGGTTGCGCGGGCGGACCCGCGCGCATGAAGGACGAGGCCGGCTACGAGCGCTATCGGCCCTATCTCGGGGCACCCATCAGCCAATTCACGGCGTTTCACTTTGATAACTGGGAAGTCGCCAGTGGCAACCAGGTCGTGATCTGGACGAACCCCGGCGAGGCGTACCTGCTCACCGTGTGGGACACGTGCCGCGACCTGAATTTCGTGCAGCACATTGGATTGACTTCGACCGGGTCCACCGTCAGCAAAGGCGAATCGCTGCGTGTTGGGCAGCAGACCTGCCCGATCGAAAGCATTCGCCCGATCGACGTCCACCGCTTCAAGGAAGATCGCGCGGCACTGCACGAGGCAAAATAGTCGGCGAGGTCGGCTACTGTCCCTTCACGACCAGCAGTGCCGCATCGGTGTGGGGATGAGCCCGCAGCTGCAGTGTTCCATCGTCAGCGGTTTGATAACTGACCCAGTGAAATCCCGCTGACCGGAAGGTGATGTCGAGGCGCGCATTCTCCCCTGTCGAATCGATCGTCCCTGTGATGACACAGGGACGATCCACAAACAGCAGGATGAGCCCGAGATCATCCATGGAATCACGAAAGCCAACCGCGCCTGCGATAGTTCTGCCGGTGCCCGAATCGGTCACAAAAGTACCCACGCGAAAGAGCCGGGTTGTGGCAGGCACAGCCCGCACGCCGGATTCCCGTGCTTCAGGCGTCAACGGAGCAGCGGTCCCGGAGGTCGCCCCCGCCAGATGACCCAGATCGAGTTCGAAGGTCGCCCGATTCTCGTCGGCGATCGTCCACGCCTGCGTGCCGTGCGGAGGCCCCGAGATGCCTCCCTCGATGATGGGAAATGTATAGCTGACGGCCAGCGGGTTGCCGCTGCCATCCGCCGCCAGCGGCGCGAAGTTCACGAAGCGGGGGCTGATCTCGAGGACTTTGAGCGGCGGATCAACCGCAAGACTCTCCGGCTTCGTGACTGGGCCGCTGCATCCGCCAAAAGCGAGCGCAACCAGGACAAAACGTCGGACAGCGATCATGGGAGTAGCGTACTACGCTATTAGACGGCGGCGCTGCGTATGTCAGAATCATCCGATGCGCTCCAATAACCGCTTGATGCATCTCGTCCTCCATTGACGAAATTCCGCCTCAGGCACGCTGCTATCGCCCTGGCCGCTTTGCTGTGCCTGCAAGGCTGCGCGACGCTCCCTAACGTCAGGCACGAGATGGCCCAACCGCACAGCCAGGAGCTGCAGTTCAAGGGTGCCCGTGGCACCGTCCAGGGCGCAGGCAGTGACGCTATCCTCAATGAGCTCGAGGGCGAAGGCGTCACGTCCAAATTGCTGGAGCGGCATCTCGCCTATGAGCAAGCGGTCAATGCCGATAACCCGCTCGTGCTCGGCAATAAGTTGACACTACTGAAGAATGGTCCGGAGACCTACCAGGCGATGTTCGCGGCGATTCGCGCGGCGCAAGACAGCATCAACCTGGAAACCTACATCTTCGATGACGACGAAGCTGGCAGGCAGTTCTCCGACCTGCTGCTGGAACGCCAGGCCGCGGGCGTGCAGGTCAATGTGATTCACGACAGCATTGGCACGCTGTTTACGCCGACTGCCTTCTTCGACCGGCTTCGGGCCGGCGGCATCCAGGTGCTCGAATTCAATCCGGTGAATCCACTGGCCAGCAGAAAGAAGGCCTGGCGGCTCAACAATCGAGATCACCGCCGGCAGCTCATTGTCGACGGCCGCATTGCGTTCACCGGCGGCGTCAACATCAGCGGAACGTATGCGAGCGACCCCAAAGGCAAGCGCATCAGAACCTGGCTCCACTTGCCCGCCAAGCCGACCATCGGCTGGCGCGACACGCACATTGAGATCGAAGGCCCGGTCGTCGCTGAATTCCAGAGAATGTACATGGAGACGTGGGCGCGGCAGAACGGTGAACCGCTCCCGGCGAAGAACTACTTCCCCGAGTTGACTGACCAGGGCGATGAGGTTGTGCGGGCCATCGGCAGTTCACCGGAGCATCCCCAAAGCCAGATCTATCTCACATTGATGTCGGCGATCACACGCGCGGAAACCGAAGTGCATCTGACGGTGGCTTACTTCGCGCCAGATCCGCAATTGCTCAAGGCCCTCACCGACGCGGCCAAGCGCGGTGTCGATGTGAAACTGGTGCTGCCGAGCTACTCCGACTCCGGGGCGATCTTTCATCTCGGCCGCTCCTATTACACGCAGCTGCTGCGCGGCGGCGTCAGGATCTTCGAGCTGCGCGGCGCGGTAATGCATGCCAAGACCGCGTGCATCGACGGCGTCTGGTCGACGGTCGGCTCGTCGAATCTCGACTGGCGCAGCTTCCTGCACAACGACGAATTGAATGCCGTGATATTGGGCCACAATTTCGCGCAGCAGATGGACGACATGTTTGCGGAAGATCTGACCGAATCGAACGAAATAACGCTCGATCGATGGCGCCACCGCTCCTGGATGCAGCGCCTGAAGGAGCGCCTGGCACGGCTCGCGGAGTACTGGCTCTAGATTGGAGAAGGGCCAATAATGACCTCCATTGCTGACTTAAGAGACCTGCCATGATTTTCGAGCAGATCGCCACGGGTGGCTGCCAGTCGTATCTGATTGGTTGCGCCGACACTTGCGCGGCCGCGCTCATCGATCCCGAAGCGAGCCAGATCGACCGCTACCTCGCGCTCGCGGCACGCGACGGACTGCGCATTCGATTCGTGATCGACACGCATACGCATGCCGATCACTTCTCCGGCACGCGGCAGCTTGCCCAACAGCTCGGCGTGCCGACGGTGATGCATCGCGCGAGCCCGGCACCAGGCGTCAACATGCGAGTCGATGACGGCGAGATGGTCGTTGTCGGCAAGCTTCGGCTGCAGGTGCTGCACACTCCCGGTCACACAGCGGACTCAATGTGCCTTACCGCCGAGGACCGGGTGTTCAGCGGCGACACCTTGCTGATCGGCGCCACCGGCCGCACCGATCTGCCGAGCGGCGATCCCGAAGCGCTCTACGACAGTCTCTTCAACCGTGTCTTGCGGCTCGACCCGCTGCTGAAGGTGTATCCGGCGCACGACTACAAGGGTCGCAGCCACTCCACGATTGGCCAGGAAATGGCCGAAAACCCGCGGCTGAAGAAGCAGGACCGTGCCGCATTCATCGACATGATGCGCAGTCTCAACCTCACGATGCCGACGCACATTACCGAAGCGCTGCGCACGAACATGAGTGGCGGCAAGACAGTCGCCCAGATGCTCGCCGAGGCTGCGGCGTCCGTGCCCTTCATGTCGCTTGCGGAACTGCTGTCGCGCGTGCAGGCCAATGACAACAATCTGGTAATCCTGGACGTGCGCGAACGCGAGGCTTACCTCGCGGGCCACATCGCGGGCGCGCGCCTCCTGCCGCGGGGACAGCTCGAATTGCGCGTCAACGAGGAACTGCCCGATCCTACGCGGCGCATCCTCACCTGTTGCGAGTTCGGCCGTATTTCGACGCTGGCTGCGTCCACATTGCGAATCATGGGGTTTCAGCGCGCCGTCGCGCTCGACGGCGGATTCAAGGCCTGGCGTGAGGCGGGCTATCCGGTCAAGACCGGCAGCGAGCCCTAAGCAGTCGACCCCGCCGATTCCAGAAGCTCACAGAACTTCTTCAGGTCGATATTTCCGCCGGAAACAATCGCGACGATCGGCCCCTTCCCTGCCTTACCGGTCAATGCGGCGGCGAGCGGCAGCGCGCCCGCGCCCTCCGAAATAATGCGCACCTTTTCGGCCATCAACCGCATCGCCTGCTTTGTCTGCTCGAGAGTGACGACGATGTAGCCGTCAACTAACGGCTTCATCCTCTCCCACATGCGCGGGAAGACGCTTTGGCCACCGGCGCCGTCGACGAAGGACGCCTGCCACTCGGGAAATGACTGCGGCGACCCGGCGGCGAATGATCGCGCTGCGGGCGCTGCGGTCTCCGGCTCCGCGCCCCAGATCCTGACGTCCGGCTTCAACGCCTTCATCGCGCTGCCAACGCCAGTGATGAGTCCGCCGCCGCCAATGCCTGCAATCACGGCGACGGTATCCGGCGCGTCTTCAAATATCTCCAGACCCATCGTGGCGTGGCCGGCGATGAAGTTGTGATCGTCGAACGGATGGATGAACGTCCCTTCGACTCCGGGATACGCTCGGTCATCCAGCGTCTTCCACGCGACTGCATACGGCACCAGCACGAGCTTTGCGCCGAGCGCTCTCATCCGTTCCAGCTTTGATGTTGGCGCTGTCTCGATCGCAACGACTGTGCAGGGCACGCCTGCTTTGCGCGCGGCGTATGCGACACCCTGTCCGGCATTGCCCGCGCTGATCGTCCACACGCCGCGTTTGCGCTCCGACTCGGAAAGCATCGCGACCGCGTTGGCTGCCCCGCGCAATTTGTACGCGTTGATAGGCTGCAGGTTCTCGAGCTTGAGTCGAATGTCCGGGTATCCGGCCCCCAGTTCGAGCCGCACGAGCGGCGTGCGCACAATGGTCTGTGCGATTCGCTGTCGGGCCGCCTGAATATCGGCGAGCGATATCGGCCGGATGGCTTCGAGCGTTGCGGGCATGAGATTTCTCGTGCTCTAGCGCGGGGTGATGCCGAGCGCTGCCTCGATCCTGGCGGGATCAAATACCTTGCCGCCTTTGATCACCGTATGCAGCTTGTTGATGTCCGAAATGTTCGCAGTCGGGTCGCCGTCTATCAGAATCATGTCGGCAAGCTTGCCTGCGGCGATCACGCCGCGTTCGCGATCGACGCCGATGACTTGTGCCGAGGTGAGAGTTGCCATGCGCAACACTTCCGCCGGCGCGATGCCCGCCCGAACATATAGCTCCAGCTCATGGTGAAGCCCGTAGCCGGGCAGCGAATCCGTGCCCGGGATGATCGTGACGCCCGCAGCATTGATGGCTTTCAGCAATAGGAGCATCGCGGGGAATGCCGAGCGATACGTCGCCTCTTCGCCCTTCGGCACCGCAAGCGCTCCCGAAAGTTGCGAGCGACGGATCTGCGGCGGAAAACGAGGCACGATGTTATCGAGCCCGGGCGTCACAGCGGCAGGATCACCGCAGAACAGCGCCTCGAAGACATTCATCGTCGGATCGAGCACCGTGTGATGAGCTTTGAGGAATGCGATGAACTCCTGAACCTTGGGATTGTCCGGTCCGAGCTCGCCGGCATGTTGAGCGACCGCAGTGAAGCGGTTCATGTTGCGCGTCTCTTTGACGGTGTCGAAGAGAAAGTTCAGCACAATGAAATTCAGATGCTGGATCTCATCCGCCCCACCCTCGACGAACATCTGCGCCGACATATTCGCCGGGACGTGACCGCTCACGCGCAGCCCGCGTGCATGCGCCGCATCTGCAATCACAGGGACGAGTTCGGGCTTGATGGACGAGTAGATCTTGATTTGTCCATAGCCGTGATCGGCATACCAGCTCACGGCTTTGAGCGCCTCGTCCACCGTGTCGGCGCGCATCTTGGTAGGGCCGGCGAACGGCCCGTTGCCATCGATAATCCCGGCCTTGAAAACGCGCGGACCAAGTTCCGTGCCGGCGTCGAAGCGCGCAACACGCTTCGGAAAGTCTTCGATGTCATTGGCCATATCGCGCGCACTCGTCACGCCATTGGCGAGATCGAGCGCGCCGTCAACACCATTGAAGTGCTCGTGGTTGTCCCACAACCCGGGCATCAGGAATCGGCCACCCGCGTCGATCACTTCAGCGCCGTCGGGGACTTTCAGGTCCGCATTCGCCGCGACCCGCACAATGTGTTCGCCGTGAATGAGCACACTCATGCCAGCGGAGACGCTGAGATCCCGTGGATCGAAGAGGCGCGCATTACGAATGACCAGATCGCCCACGGGAATGTGCGTCTGTTCCCTGGCCAGGTTTTCCGACCAGGCGTTGTCGGCCACGCCTTGAACGTCGAGCAGTTTTGAAACGGATTCGAGGTACGCCGCGGGCACGAGGGAGAACCAGCCCGAGACAATCGCCGCGGTATTGCCGTCGTGATCCAGCCAAATCGGATCCGGGGTGAAGCCGAGCCCGGTGATCCGGTACTGCGTCAGTTGCGTCTTTTTGCCGCCGGCAAGCTCGAGCATGACGGTTCCCACCACGTCGATCCGCGCATCGCCCGCCGGCAATAGAGCGAGCCGATGTCCGGGGGCCTTGAGCAGGGCACGCGCCAGCACGCCATCGAATTCGGGCGGCGCATTGGTCGGCACGTAGAATGCTTCGCCCTTCAGCACCTGCCCGCCGTGCTCCGATCGATTGCGCCACGACGCTTTGTGACCGGTGATACGCAAGGTCTCTTCGACCTTCGCCTTCATGTAATCGTTGCCGCTCCCGGTGTATTCGGTGGGCACGCCCGCCGCATCAAGCTTCCAGGTAGCGACAATGTGATCGCCACGGCCGCGATCGTTGTAAGAGTATTCCGCGCGTGTCACGCCCCCGGGTGCGTCGCTGAGCGATTGCGAGCCGGCAACGTTGCCCAGAATCAGGATTTGAGCTTCGCGCGACGTCGGCGCCGCCGTCGCTGCGCAGGCCAGCAGCAGTGCGCCGATCAGTACCCCAGTCAAACGGCTTGTCGTGTTGTTCATGAGGTACCCCCTGGGCCGATACCTTATCTCAACCCCGTCACGGAATCCTGGCAACGAGTCATATCCTGAAGACGAAGTAGGAAACGCCATTCCGACATTCCAATTGCTGAATTGATAATAGAGCTAGACTCTACAGTCAGCACGTCGCAACGAGGATTCACATGTCGAAGATTGAAGATCGCATACGCACCCTGGGTCTCGTTCTTCCGCCCCAGATGCAGGCGCCGCCCGGGATTGTCCTCCCGTTCAAGTTTGTCCGTATCTTAGGTCACCGCGCGCTCATCTCCGGGCATGCGCCGCAGAATCCCGACGGCACGATCGCTACGCCACTGGGAAAAGTCGGGCGCGAAGTGACGCCCGAACAGGGATACACCGCTGCGCGCCTGACGGCGCTGTCGATTCTCGGCAGCCTCAAGCGACAGCTGGGCGATCTTGATCGGATCACCGCGTGGTCGCGAGTATTCGGCATGGTCAATTCCGCGCCAGGCTTTCAGAAGCAGCCGAACGTGATCAACGGATTCTCCG
>JBGPLJ010000096.1:0-11086 GCA_041486385.1 Steroidobacteraceae bacterium | reverse complement strand
TCTGCACCTCGCCGTCTGCATCCGTGCGCGCCGCCAGCTCGCCCGGCGTTCGCCCATGGCTAAGAAACATACAATAGTACAAACCTGTGGCGATCCCAAATCCCAGGGCAAGCCCAAAGGCAAATTTCCGGCCTCAACTTCCGGCCTCAATATCCAGCTCAGACTTCGGACCCGGCGGGCGCCGCGACCGATTGCAGGTCGCGCAGCCGCTCGCCGCGCCAATTCGCAACCGCCCAAGTCCACACTTCGGCTACCGGAGCGCGTGCAAGTTCCCGCGGCACGCTCTGTGCAAGGAGCGTCAGAACTGTGGCGAGGATCGCGCCGGGCGCGCGGCTGTCGACGCCGATCGCATGCGCCGACTTCGACAGCTTTTGTCCGTCCGCAGCGACGATGAGTGGGGCATGCGCGTACCCCGGGCGCCGCAGTCCGAGCGCTTCCTGCAGCAGAATCTGGCGGCCGGTACTGCTTGCCAGGTCGCAACCCCGCACGACATCGGTTACGCCCTGCAACGCGTCGTCAACGACCACCGCGAGCTGATAGGCAACGATGCCGTCCCGGCGGCGAACGATGAAGTCGCCGACGCCCTGCGCGACATTTTCCCTGCGTTCGGGCTGCCAGCGATCGGCAAACGCAATGTCGCGGTCGGACACGGTGAAGCGCCATGCCGCGGCACGTCCGGGATGCCGTGCGCCGGCTCGACAGAGACCTGGGTAGTGCAATTCCTCTTCGCTCTCGGCCGATCGGGGCGGCGCCAGCGCAGCGATTTCGGCCCGGCTGCAGGTGCATTCGTACACCTGGCCGAGCTGCCGCAGCCGCTCAAGTGCAGCCTCGTAGACATCGCTGTGCTCGCTCTGCACGCGGACCTCGCCGTCCCACTGAAAGCCAAAGGACTCGAGTGTTCGCAGGTGTTGATCCGCCATGCCGGCAATGACCCTGGGCCGGTCGAGATCCTCGATGCGGACGAGCCAGCGGCCGCCGCGTGTGCGGGCTTCGAGGTAGCTCGCCACGGCTGCGGTCAGCGAGCCGAGGTGTAGCGGCCCTGTCGGAGAGGGTGCGAAGCGGCCGACGTAGGGCCGCCGCTTGTTAACGATAGCGGTCGTCGCGGTCGCCGTATTGCTTCTCGCGCCGCTCGCGGCGCTCCTGCGCTTCGACGCTGAGCGTGGCAACCGGTCGCGCTTCGAGACGCTTGTTGCCGATCTCTGCGCCGGTTTCGAGGCAGTAGCCGTAGCTGCCGTCATCGATCCGCTTCAGAGCCTCGTCGATCTTGCGGATGAGCTTGCGTTCGCGGTCGCGCGTGCGCAACTCCAGGCTGAACTCCGATTCCTGGGTGGCGCGGTCGTTCGGATCGGGAAAGTTGGCCGCCTCGTCCTTCATATGCAGCACGGTGCGATCGACTTCTTCCATCAGATCGCGTTTCCAGGTCTGCAGGATCAGCCGGAAATGAACCAGCTGTTCCTTGTTCATGTACTCTTCGCCGCGCTTGGCGATGTACGGCTTGACGTTGCGGGGACCCGCGAGAAGGCTCGCGTTTACGTCGCCGTCGCCGTCTTCGCTGTCGCTCGGGAACGGTGTAACGGGGCGTAGCAGGACCGGCGCCACCGTCGCGCCCGGCGGGCGCAGCCGCTCAACCGGTTTGCGATGAGCGCTCAGGCGCTCCGTCTTCTTCGCCGGGGTCTTCGCGGCGTGCTTGTCCGCAGGCTTGGCGGCCACCTTGGCGACCGCAGGCGCCTTCTCCGCCGCCTTGGGCGCGGGTGCGGCCTTCTTGCGCACAACGGGGGCAGGACGGTGCGCGGCCGCCTTGCCCTTCTGGGCTTTGGCGCGCTTCGCAACCGCCTTTTTCGGCGCGGCTGCTTTGTGTTTGGTCGCCTTGCCGGACGCCTTCTTTGCGGCCATGGAACTGTACCCCGGGTTTCAAAGAGCGCGCGATTATACCGACGGTGGGTAGCCTGTCGAGTCGGTTCGCAGGCCCGATTCTTGACGCAGGTGCTTCAGGGAAGTTCGACGCGATCCGCAGCACGCCAGCCGGCCGTACGATGCTCGGCAACAACGGTGGTATAGATGCCGCCACGGACGTTGAACCTGGCCGCGAGGCGCATGAAGCGCGGCCGGATATTGCTCACCAGGTGCTCGAGAATCTCGTTGGTCACGGCCTCATGGAAGGTGCCGCGGTCACGGAACGACCAGATATAGAGCTTCAATGATTTCAATTCGACACAGAGCGCATCGGGCACGTATTCAAGCTCGAGCGTTGCGAAGTCGGGTTGCCCGGTGCGGGGGCAGAGGCAGGTGAACTCCGGCAGCGTCATGCGAATGGTGTAGTCGCGGCTGGGAGCAGGATTCGGAAAGGTCTCGAGAGCCGCGCCCAAAGCTTGGGTGGCGGGCGAGCGGGACGGCATCGGTACCTCGAAACTGTTGCAGAGAACGTCGTCAGCGGGACGTTCTTAATTTACACTACCGCGCCATTCGAGACTACGCGGTGCCATACCCTCGGCTCCAACCTTCAGTCACGGGACATCATGCGACTTACCAAGGTCAAGCTAGCCGGCTTCAAGTCTTTCATCGATCCCACCAGCATTAGCTTCCCGAGCAATCTGACGGGCGTCGTCGGCCCGAACGGTTGCGGCAAGTCGAATATCATCGACGCGGTGCGCTGGGTCATGGGCGAAATCTCCGCCAAGCACCTGCGCGGCGATTCGATGGCGGACGTCATTTTCAATGGCTCGGCCGCCCGCAAACCGGTCGGCACCGCTTCCATTGAACTCGTGTTCGACAATGCCGACGGCAAGATCGGCGGCGAGTACGCGAACTACGCGGAAATTGGACTGAAGCGCGTGGTGTCACGCGATGGCCGCTCGGACTATTTCATCAACGGGATCCGCGTACGGCGCAAGGACATCACCCACCTCTTTCTCGGCACCGGTCTCGGTTCGCGCAGTTACGCGATCATCGAGCAGGGCATGATCTCGCGGCTCATCGAGGCGCGCGCGGAGGACATGCGGGCGTTCCTCGAGGAGGCGGCGGGCATCTCGAAGTACAAGGAACGGCGGCGCGAGACGGAAAGCCGCATCGGTCACACGCGGGAGAACCTGGCGCGACTTGCGGATCTGCGCGACGAAGTTGACAAGCAGATTCGCCACCTGCAGCGGCAGGCGGCGACCGCGCGGCGCTATCAGGGCCACAAGGACGAGGAGCGGCGCCTGCACGCAGAGTTGCTGGCGCTACGCCTGAAGGAACTCGACTCGCAGGCCGAAGGCCGCGACGCCGTCGTGCGTGAACGCGAAATCGGACTTGAGGCGGCGCTTGCCGGGTTGCGCGCGGTGGAGGCCGCAATCGAAAAGTCGCGCGTCCGCCATGGCGAAACCTCGGAAGCAGTGACGGCCGTTCAGGGACGTTACTACCAGCTCGGTGCCGATCTGTCGCGCGCCGAGCAGACTATTCAACACACGCGCGAGCTGCGGCAGCGTCACCGTATCGACCTCGAGCAGACCCAGCTCGGCCTCGCCGAAGCCGCAATGCACGTCGAGCGCGACGAGTTGCAGCTGGTGGAGCTGGCCCAGGCCTTGAGCGAGATCGAGCCGAATCTCGCGACCGCGCGCAGTGCCGAGGCCGGCAGTGAAGAGGTCGTCGCTCGCGCAGAGACCACGCTCGAGACGTGGCAGGCCGAGTGGGAGGCCTTCAATCGAGCGATGAGCGACGCCGGCCAGCAGATCGAAGTCGAGCGCGCACGCATGGAGCAATTCGAGGCGCAGCAGCGCCGGCTCGGCGCGCAGCGGGACAAGGTCGCCGCGGAAACAGCCGAAGTCGCAGCGGGAGAGTCTGAAAGACTCGTCGCCGATCTTACCGCGCGCGAAGCGCTGGCTCGTGAGCAAGGCAGCGATCTGGAAACGCGTTGGCGCACGCTGGCCGGGCAGGGCGTTGATCTGCGCGAAGGCGAGCGCCGCACTTCGACGGAGCTCGATGCGGCACGCGCGGAGTTGCAGCGCCTGCAGGGCCAACTGGTGTCTCTCGAAGCCCTGCAGCGCGCGGCGCTCGGGCAATCGCAAGCCGGCGTGATGAGCTGGCTCGCCCGTCACTCCCTCGATCGGGCGCCGCGACTTGCGCAGTCGCTCGAAGTCGAGCGCGGCTGGGAGCGCGCGGTGGAAACCGTGATGGGCGGCTATCTCGAGGCGGTGTGCGTCGACGGCGTCGACGCGGTTGCCCGTCTCGTAACGGATCTCGAAGCGGGGCAGGTCGCGTTTGTCGGCGGCGGACCCGCCAGCACGCGCGCGAAGCGCGACGCCGTCAATCTCTCGAGTCTGGTGCGTGGCCCCGCGGTGGTGGACGAGTTGCTCGCCGGCGTACTCATGTCCGAGAGCCTCGGGGACGCCTTATCGCGGCGTGGGCTGCTCGCCCCGGGCGAGTCGCTGATCACGCCTGAGGGTATCTGGATCGGCAGGCACTGGTTGCGCGTGAGCCGTGACCGCGACAGTCACGCCGGCGTGCTCGAGCGCGAACAGCAGATGCGGCGCCTGCGCGAGGATGTGGAACAAGCGCGCGCTGCGAGCGAGCAGCTCGCGCAGGCATTGGACGCGGCGCGCCGGCAGGCCGCCGAGCTTGAAGAAACGCGGGAGTCGGTGCGCATCTCCATGGGCCATGCGCAGCGCGAGCACGCCGATGCGCGCGCCGAACTCGAAGCGGGCCGCATGCGCGCCGAACGCGATCGCGGGCGCCTCGCGCAGCTTGCCGGCGAAGCGCATGAGCTCGCTGAAGAACAGGCGCGCACGACGGCAGAGCTGGCCGCGGCGCGACGCCGCCTCGAGGAGGGACTTGACCGGCTGCAGGAACTCGAAGTCCGCAAGCCCGGCCTGGAAGAGAACCGTGAAGTCATCCGGGCGGAACTCGCCGAGGCGCGCGCGGCGTCTCAGGAACGTCAGACCACCACGCGTGATCTTGCCATTCAGTACGAGTCACGCCGGTCGACGCAGGTTTCCGTACTCGCGGCCCTCGCCCGCGTGCGCAGCCAGCTCGATCAGTTGACTGCGCGCAAGGACGAATTGGGTCGTGAACTCGCCGCCAGCGACGCACCGCTGCTCGAGCTGGAGCGGCGGCGCGAGACTCTGCTCGCAGGCCGCGTCAGCGTCGAGGCCGAACTTGCGCGCGCCCGGGAAAATATGGAAGCCGCGGACGCGGAGCTGCGCGCGCAGGAAGAGGAGCGCATCACGCGCGAGAACATGGTGGCTGGCGCGCGCGATGAGCTGCAGGCGGTGCGCATGTCGGCGCAGGAGACAAGAGTGCGCCGCGAGTCGCTCGCGGAGCAGTTTGCGGCGACCGGCGCGGACCTGGCGGCGGTGAACGCAGCCATTCCGGTGGAAGCAACGGTTCAGCATTGGGAGCAGACGCTCACCGAGACAAGGGAGAAGATAGAAAGGCTCGGTCAGGTGAACCTCGCTGCGATCGATGAGTTCCGCGAGCAGTCGGAGCGCAAGGAGTACCTCGACCGGCAGTATGCCGATCTCACCGAAGCCCTCGAGACGCTCGACGCGGCCATTCGCAAGATCGATCGGGAAACCCGTGCCCGGTTCCAGGATACCTTCGATCGCGTGAACGCTGGTCTGAAGGACAAGTTCCCGCGGCTCTTCGGCGGCGGCCACGCCTATCTGGAAATGACGGGCGAGGATATCCTGAGCGCGGGTGTCGCTGTGATGGCGCGCCCGCCTGGCAAGCGCAACAGCACGATCAGCCAGCTGTCGGGTGGCGAGAAGGCGCTCACCGCGGTCGCGCTGGTGTTCTCGATATTCGAGTTGAACCCGGCCCCGTTCTGCCTGCTCGATGAGGTGGACGCGCCGCTCGATGACAACAATGTTGGACGCTTCTGCGACATCGTGCGCGACATGTCGAAGCAGGTGCAGTTCATTTTCATCACCCACAACAAGAGCACGATGGAGCTGGCCTCGCAGCTCATCGGCGTCACGATGAGCGAGCCCGGAGTGTCGCGGCTCGTCGCGGTTGACGTCGACGAGGCGGTGCGGATGGCCGCGATGTGAGCGCCGCCATGCAGGAGCTGCGCTGGATTCTGCTCGGGCTTGGCGTCGCCTTTCTGCTGGGATTGTGGATCTGGGAGACGCGCCGCCCGCGACAGGCGAGTCCCAAGTCGGAAGCGCGCGCCGGGGAGCGCTTCGAACCCACCATCCCTCCGCTCGAAGCGACGCACACGACCATACCGGTGCAGGCTCCGCAAGAGGAAGGCGACGAGCGGATCGCGCGCGAGCCCCTGGGAGCCCCGCGGCTGACGTCGGTCGACGAGCACATTTTCGACGTGGATCCGGTGCTGTCGGCACTCGATGAGCCGGCAGCGGATGTTGCCGTCGCCGAGCGTACGGCGTCGATCGACGCGTGGCCCAAGGAACAGAAGATCGTGACGCTGCGGGTTGCCGCGGCACCGCTTGAGCGCTTCGAGGGCCAGGCGCTCGTCGACGCGCTCAAAGCCGAAGGCCTGGTGCATGGCCGCTATGAAATCTTTCATCGCGACGCGGGCGGCGACCGCACAATCTTCAGCGTTGCGAGTCTGGTGGAACCCGGGACATTCGATCTCGGCAGTGTCGCCGGCAAGCGCTTTCCCGGTGTCACCATCTTCGCGGTGCTGCCGGGTCCGCTCGCGCCGATGGCAACCTTTGACGCGATGCTCGAGGCCGCGCGCAATGTCGCCGAACGTCTGCGCGGTGTGGTGCAGGACGAGCGCGGCGCGAGCCTGTCCACGCAACGTCTGATGAGCATCCGTGAAGGACTGATCGACTACCAGCACCGGCTGGACCGTCTCGCCGCCGCCGGCCAGCGCTGACGCCCTCGCCATGACAGATGTTGCGGCTGCTCGCGCCCGTACGATTGAGCTGCGCGCCGAGCTGCAAAGGCACAACTACAGCTACTACGTTCTCGACAACCCGCGCGTCCCGGATGCCGAATACGACCGTCTGATGCGTGAGCTCCAGGCGCTCGAAACGCAGTTTCCGGAACTCATCACGAGCGATTCACCGACGCAGCGCGTGAGCGGCGTGCCGGCCAAGGGCTTCGGCGCAGTGGTGCATCGGATACCGATGCTGTCGCTCGAGAATGCGTTCGAGGAGGCTGACGTGCGCGCATTCGACCGGCGCGTGCGCGAACGCTTGCGCCACGAGGGGGACGTCGAGTACTCAGCGGAGCCGAAGCTCGATGGCCTGGCGGTGTCCCTTGCCTATGAGGATGGCGTGCTGGTGCAGGGTGCGACCCGCGGCGATGGCACGACCGGCGAGGATGTCACCCACAATATTCGCACCATCAAATCCGTGCCGCTCAGACTGTCAGGCACGGGCTATCCGCGCCTCCTCGAGGCGCGCGGCGAAGTCTTCATGCCGCTGGCGGGTTTTCGCCGCTTCAATGCGGCGGCGCAAGCGCGCGGTGAGAAGAGTCTGGTGAATCCGCGCAATGCCGCAGCGGGGAGCCTGCGCCAGCTCGATCCGCGGCTCGCCGCAGTCCGACCGCTCGATATTTTCTTCTATGGCATCGGCGCGATCGATGCGGGGAGCGTCGCGGGGAAGCACAGCGAGATGCTGGTGCAACTGCGCGGCTGGGGCCTGAAGACCTGTCCTGAGACGAGCAAGGTACGCGGCGCCGAAGGTTGCCTTGCCTACTTCAAGGCGCTCGGAGAACAGCGCAGCCGCTTGCCCTATCAGATCGACGGCGTTGTCTACAAAGTGGACAGCATTGCCGATCAACAGGCGCTCGGGTTCGTCTCGCGGGCGCCGCGCTGGGCGCTCGCGCACAAGTTTCCGGCGGAGGAGGAGCTGACGGTCGTGCGCGCCGTTGAATTCCAGGTCGGACGCACGGGCGCTTTGACGCCCGTTGCGCGCCTCGAACCGGTGTTCGTCGGTGGCGTTACGGTGAGCAATGCAACGCTGCACAACATGGATGAGATCGAACGCAAGGATGTACGTGTCGGCGACACCGTGATCGTGCGTCGCGCGGGCGATGTGATTCCGGAAGTAGCGGGCGTCCTTATCGAGCGCCGGCCCAAGGGCACGCATCCTGTGAAGCTGCCCTCGGTCTGCCCGGTCTGCAGATCACCGGTCGAGCGTGTGCCCGGCGAGGCGGTCGCGCGGTGCACCGGCGGCTTCGTGTGCGCGGCCCAGCGCAAGGAGTCTCTCCGGCATTTTGCCGGCAGGCGGGCGCTGGATATTCAAGGGCTCGGTGTCGAGCTCATCGATCAGCTTGTCGATCAGAATCTGGTCACAACCCCAACGGATCTGTTCCGGCTCACCGCAACTCAGCTTGCGGAGCTCGAGCGCATGGCGGAGAAGTCCGCGGCCAAGGTGATCGGCGCGATAGAGCAGAGCAAGCAGACCACTCTGGCGCGCTTCCTGTACGCGCTCGGCATACCGGACGTTGGCGAAGCGACGGCGCTTGGACTCGCACAACACTTTGGCGATCTTGCGGCGCTGCGTGCCGCAAGTGTCGAACAGATCGAGCAAGTGCGGGATGTGGGTCCAGTCATCGCGGCCAGCATCCACCGCTTCCTCCATGATCGGCGGCACAGGGAGGTCTTCGACGCGTTGCTCGCGGCGGGCGTGCGCTGGCCAGCCATCGAGCGCAAGGCCGCGGGCGGCTCGCCCTTTGCTGGGAAGACGGTGGTGCTCACCGGAACGCTCGCCAGCTTGAGCCGTGACGCTGCCGCGGATCGGCTCATGGCTCTCGGCGCGAAAGTCGCGGGTTCGGTCTCGAAGAAGACTCATTTTGTCATTGCCGGAGCCGAAGCCGGCAGCAAGCTTGCCAAGGCGCAGGAGCTCGGCGTTCGCGTACTCGACGAGCAGGAATTTCTCTCCCTGCTCGGCGAGTAACGCAGCGCACGTCAGCCTTTTGCCGGCGGCTCCTCGATCTTCGCCTTCTTCTTCAATTCATCGACCAGTGCATCGACCTTTTTCGCCAGGAGGTCGCGCGTCAGCGCCTGACGCACGCGGTCGTACTCCGGCTTCTCAGCCGCACGGGTCTCTTCGAGCCGGATGATGCCCCAGCCCTCCGGCAACTGGACGGGCTCGGTAGTGTATTGGCCGACCTTGAGGCCCGAGATGGCATTGGCAAGCGCAGGAGCGGTGCCTTCGAGCGTGATCCAGCCGCCGTTGCCCGCCGCCTCCTTGGCGGCTTCGCCGCTCGCCTCACGCTTCGCGATGGCGACAAAATCACCGCCTTTGCGCAACTCATTCACAATATCCTGCGCGAACGGCTCCGTCTGCACGCCGATCATGCGAATGCGGTATTGCATGCGCGGCAGATCCTTCACCCACTGCTCGTAGTAGGCGCGTACTTCCGCCTCACTCGGCTGCTTGTCCTTGAGGTACTCGGTGAGCGTCGCCTGCATCAGCACGTTGAGGCGGCCAAGTTCGATCGCCTGCACGACGTCGACATCCTTGTCCTTGCCCTTGGCAATGGCCGCATTCGCAAGGAGCTGGATCTTGATGAGCTCTTCCCGCAGCTTCTTCTGCTGATCGGGCGTGAGCTCATCGTATTTCTTGTTGAAGTTGTTGCGTGCAACGAAATCGAGCGCATCGTGACTGATGGGCTGGCCATCAACGACGGCGGGCGGCAGGCCTGCGGCAGCGGCCGTAGCCTTGGCTGCGCCTGTGCCAGGAGCTGTAGCGCCCTGGCTATTGCTGGAACCGTTGTTGGCCGCGGGGCCGCAGCCCGTGAGAGCCCATGAGCCGAGCGCCGCGAGCACGCACGCAAATGTTGTCGTTCTGATGTTCATTTCGATCCTCGTACTGTGAAATCAATGCGGCCGGGAGCCGCGAGCGCTTCCGCCGGGGTGAGTGTCTCAAGACTCAATGCGTGAATGTCCGTCTGCATCAGCGTGCCGAGCGCCGCGTACACTTCGCGGTGGCGTGCGATGCGCGTGAGCCCGGAGAACCTCGGGCTGACGACGCGCACGCGAAAGTGTCCGCGTCCGGATTGCGCGCCCGCGTGGCCGGCATGCAGGTGGCTCTCGTCGGTCAGTTCAAGTTCGCTGGGGGCGAGTATTGCGAGCGCAGTGCGCATGCGCGCAATGCGGTCACCGGCCACGACGATCGATGCGACGCTCATGGCGCGCGCTCTGGCGGACCGCCGGGTCCGTCGGCCGGACCTGCCTGCGCACGCGAGGCAAGCCAGACTGCCTGCGGGAGAATGAAGATGAGCATGAGCACCGGCAGTCCGTACGCTTTGAAAGTCACCCAGGTGTCAAGCGTGAAGTGATGCGCCACATACAGATTGAGCGCGCCAAGCAGGGCGTAGAAGACGACCCAGATGAAATTCATGATCCGCCAGTTGCGCGAGTCGAGCGTAAACTTGATCTCGGTCGTCGTCTCAAACAGGCGCTCGACCAGGGTGCGTGCGCCAATGAACTGACTGCCCAGAAAGGCAAAGGCAAGGATCCAGAACAGCACCGTTGCTTTCCACTGAATGTAGCGCTGATCGTGCAGCAGCAGTGTCGCGCCGCCCAGCACGATCGCGAGCCCCGCCACCAGCAGATGCAGTGACTTGAATTCGCCCGTACGCCATCGATGCCAGCCGAGCTGCAGCACGGCGGCCGCGATCAGAACGGCCGTCGCAACATAGATTCCGGCCAGACGGTAGCTGGCGAAAAACGCGAACAGGGGCAGGAAAGCCCAAAAAATCTGCATGCGTTCAATGCACCCCGGCGCCCACCCGAGCGCACTAGAGAAGGTCGCGTATCATACTGAAACATGAGTCAGCTGTTCGAACTGCACCCCCGCAACCCTCAGCAGCGCCTCATCCGTCAGGCGGTGGCCATCGTGCGCGCGGGCGGGCTCATCGTGTACCCCACGGACTCCTGCTATGCCCTCGGTTGCCATATCGGCGACAAGGATGCCCTCGAGCGCATCCGGCGCATCCGCAATGCCGACCGGCACCATCATTTCACGCTGGTCTGCCGCGACCTGTCGGAAATCGCCCGTTATGCCCGTGTCAACAATGCGCAGTATCGGTCCCTGCGTGCACACACGCCGGGCCCCTTCACTTTCCTGCTGGCGGCGACACGGGAAACTCCCCGCAGGCTCCAGAATCCACGCCGCCGCACTATTGGCAT